>CALJUJ010000031.1 GCA_937975525.1 uncultured bacterium | reverse complement strand
GACATCGCCAGCAGAACGATGCCGAGGGCCAGGGCCAATGCCAAGTCGCCCTTGCTGGTTTCGAGGGCGATGGCCGTCGTCATGATGCGGGTGGCGTGGGCGATGTTGCCGCCCACCACGATCACGGCACCGACCTCGCCGATCGCGCGTCCGAATCCAGCCAGGATCACCGTGACGAGCCGGTGGCGGCCGTCGCGGAGCAACGTCGGTATGGCGCGCGCACGTGTGGCCCCGAGGCTGGTCAGCGTCTCGCGGGACTCTTCCCACAGATCCTCGACGACTTGCCGGGTGAGCGAGACGACGATCGGTGTGATCAAGAGCCACTGAGCGACGATCATCGCCTTGATCGTGAACAGCCATCCCAATCCGCCGAGCGGGCCGGACCGCGAGAGCATCAGGTAGACGACGAGGCCGACGACGACCGGCGGTAGGCCCATCAATGCGTTGAGCGCGACCACCGCGACAGATGATCTCGTAGAGCTCGGGATCGAAGCTCGCGAGCAGGCGAACCGCAGTGCCAGCGGCAACGGCGATCTCTTCCATCAAACTCGAAGCGAGACTTGCGCGTAGAAGTAGTCGACGTCACCGCGGTGGGTCGCGTCGGGCACCTCGTCGAGATACCCGCCCGAGAACAAGTGGGCGTACCCGACTTCGAGATCGGTACTCCCGGGCAGAACCGTCCAGCGTCCGCGGATCTCGAACTGTGAGCCGAGAAAGCTGCCGGACCGCCCCGATGGATCCGAGAGTCCCGTGCCCACCCACGCATCGCGCTTCGACGCGAGCCAGAAGCCACGGTACGCCGCCACGAGAAGCAGCGGGTCAGCGGGCCGCAGGGCAACGTGAAGGCCGGGCGTGTGGAGGTTGCCGCGGGCGAAAGGGCCGTAGATGCCGGTGGGCCCGAGCTCCGATCGGCGCGAGCCGAACAGCGTGTCGAAGCGACCCTGGTCGCCGTCGTCGGGGTCGTCGTCGCCGCTCGCGTAGTCGTACTCGAGGACCAGGCGTGGCTGCCACGGGGCGGCGAGCGTGTACCCTGCCGACACGTGCTGGAAGAAGGCACGATGGTCGAGATCGGCGGTGCCCGCGCCTCGACGGGAGCGTCCGGCCTGGCCGACGGATTCGACCTCGAAATCGACTCGGCCCGGGCCCGGGTCGCGAACCAGGCGAAATCCGGGGGTGACGAAGCGTCGGCGCCGGCCGCTGCCAGCGGTGGCGTCCTCGTGGATTCCGAAGGCGTAGATCTCGATCCGGGTCGCAGCGTCGAGGGGCCGGGTCGCGATCAGTCCGAAGAACTGGGCGTCGAGGTTCTCCTGATCGAGCTCGATCTCGTTGTCTTCAATCCGTTCCCTCGCGTCTGGCAGTCGTTGCAGCGGCATCGTCCAGAAGCCCCGAAGCGACCAGCCGTCGGCGTGGCGAAAGACGGCATCGACCCCGGTGAAGCCGTTGATCGTGTTGCGAAATCGGTTGCGCGAAACGAGGCGTCGGCTGCCGACGTCCATGGTGAGGCGACCGGCGCGCGCGTGCAGCGTGCCGGCGGAGAGATCGTGCTCCATCGAGACGTACGCCTGCAGCAGCTCGACCGCATTGGTCGTCGAAGTCGTAAGCCGCGTGTCGTCCGCTCCCAGGGAGCGGCCGTCGAGAAGCTCGGCGCCAAGGGTGAAGCGTTCGTGAGGACGAACCGTGCCGTGCACGAGGGTGCGCAGGAAGAACCCGTCGCCGCGGCCCGATTCTCCCGGGCGGAAGCCGGGATCGATTCGCTCGTAGCGGGTGCGGTGGTCGATGCTCAGTGAGTAGGGTTCGGGCACCAGGGTGCCGTCGAGCGTCCACGCATGCACGGGCGCCGCGGTGCATGCATGGGCCAGCAGGGCGAGGCTGAGCAGCACGGGGAAGGTGCAGGTCGGCAAGCGCCGCATCGAGGGACCTCCTGATCTCACGGTTTCGGAACGCGGTACCTAAACACCCGCCCCGGGTACCGTCAAACCAGGTTGGCCGCAGTAGCGATCCGTGGCGCTGCGTAGTATGCCCCCTGCGTGTTGCGGCTCGCGCGCCATATCGTCCCCGCCGTTCTTTTCGCCGTGCTGGGTACGAGCACGACTTCGTCGGCGGCTCCGTGCGTCGGCGACTGCAGCGCTGACGGCATGATCACGGTCGACGAGATCCTGCTCGGCGTCAACGTCGCGCTCGGTGTCGCCGACCTGGATGCCTGTCCGCCCTTCGACTCCGATGCCAGCGGCACCCTGACCGTCGACGAGCTCGTGTCTGCCGTCGATGGCGCGCTGCGCGGCTGCGAGACTCCGCTGCCCACCCCGACGCCGCTTCCGACGGGGCCGCGGATCACGTCGCTCTCCCTGGCTGCCGCCGATGATTCGCCGGTGTCTTCCATCGGCCTCGACGACTCGGGGCGGGAGATCTACCAGCGGGTGTTCGGCAGCGGATTCCGCATCATCGTCGAAGCGGCGCCCGGACCGAGCGGTCTCGACGTGGGCCGCACCGTGTTCGAGATGGAGCCCGCCGACCCGACGCTGCGCCCGGACGTTCACGTGATCGTCGCCCGACCTCTCGGGGACGGCAATCCGATCGTTTGCGACAACCGGGGCGGCCTGTTCGCGGGGGTGCCGGCGGTGGAGCCGTTCGGGTTCGATTCGTCGCAGCAGGTCACCAACGTCATCAACGAGATGTCGTGTCGCGTTCAGGGAGGCGCGCGAACGCGCAGCGGCGACGCGTGCACCGCGGATCCGCTGGGTTCGGGATTCGGGTTCGCCTTCGTGAACCCGGCGAGCGAGGCGCAGTTCTGCGTCGAAATCGCTCGCGACTGGGCGTTCCCGGTCGGCGACACGGTGGTGGCCGCTCGGGTTCTCGACGTTCTCGGCAATCCCGGCTCGGTACGCGAGATGGTCGTCCGCGTGATCCGCGAATAGGCTCGCGTTGCAAGCCCGCCTCCACTGCGTGGACGATCGCGTCCCCGACGAGACCCTCGGCGTGCTCGCCGCGGCCTGCGGCGCCCGGTCGGTCGAGCTCGTTCGCATCGATGCGCGGAGCTTCGATTTCAGCGCCCGCGGCGCCCTGACGGCGGGCGACATGCTGTTCCGGCCGGCCGTTTCCCTGGCTGCCATTCGCGTCGAGGAGGCTCTCTACGCCGACGGCGTCGCTACGTTCCACGCCGACGCGGATGCCGTATTTCGTCCTGCGGTCGGCACACCTCGCTTCCTGGAGCGGTCCGGTGTGCCCGTGCCGCGTACGCTTCCCTGCACGACGACGGATCGCTCCCGGCTGCGTCGCTACGTCGAGTTCCTCGGCGGCCTGCCCGTCGTGGTCAAGGTGCTCGGAGGCGAAGGAGGCGTCGGCGTCCTGCGTGCGGATTCGTTGCCGGCCCTGTTCTCCCTGGTCGACTTCCTGGTCGCCGAGGGGAGGCTGCCTCACCTCCTGGCGTACGTCGCCGACGCGGTGCACTGGCGCGTGATCGTCGTCGGGGGCGCAACGCCGGTCGCGTATGAGAATCCCGTGGCGCGTGATGATTTTCGTAGTGTCGCTACCGCGGATCCCAGCAAGGTCACGGAAGACGTGGCCGCCGAGCTTTCGGAGGTCGCGCTGCGCGCTGCCGCGTCGCTGCGTACCGAACTGGCAGGCGTCGACGTGCTACGGCATCCGAGCGGGCGCTTGTACGTTCTCGAGGCGAACTCACCCTGCTATTTCGCGCATGCGCAGCGGATCGCCGGTACCGACGTCGCCGGTTGCATGCTCGACCACCTGCTGGCCAAGCGCCGCAGGCTCATGGCTCGTTGAGACGTTTGACGTTGCGTTCCTGCGTCTTCTTGAGCTCCTGCTCCTGGTAACGGTTCTCACGCTCCCCCGGCGCTTCGCGGGCATCTCCGCGCCCAGCCTCGAGGTCTGCCATCCCCGGGGCGTCGGCGGACGGCGAGTCGAGCGACGAGGGCCGCCCTGGTCGATTCGCCGGAGTCGGCGTAGCCGGCGCGGGACCTTGCTCGGCGTTCTCGATGAGCTCGGCGCGTTCCGCTTTCGTATTTTGTTCCGAGGTGCGCTCGAGGTCGACACGCTCGCGCCGAGCTCGTTTCGCGCGGCTGCTCCACTCCTCTGCCGCCGCCGCGTCGCCACGCGAGCGCGCTGCCCGAGCCTCACGCAAGGCACGCTGCTCGGCCTGCGCCAGATCGTCGACGGTGCGGGCTTCGACGTCGTCGCCATGCACGGCCGCCGGAAGACTCGTCGTGAGCACCGCCAGCGCCGCGCTGGCAAGCCCCAGCAACTCGCGGCGTGTGAGCTGGGATCCGCCCGTGGCCGGTGGCGTGAGCCGCTCTGCCAACAAACCGGCGTCGGCGAGCTCGTCGAGGGCGAGCCACACGTCGCCGCGCGGGATTTCGCACCGTAGCTCGCGTTCGGCTGCGTGCGCGAGATCGCCTACCGTGCGTGAGCCGTCGGCGCGCGCCCACAGGAAGCCGGCGAGCATGCCGACCTGCGACGACCCGACCCGCACACACTGTGCCCCGAGGACGACCGACTCGTCCCGGCGAGTCGCCCGTGGCCGTGGAAATACCGATGGGGGATGGACGTCGACCATGCCTACCTCTCAGACGTTGACGGCGATCACGCCCAAGAAGCCGACAATGGCCACGATCTGCAACAGGAAGAAGAAAAAGCGCAGGTGGATGGCGAGCTCGCTGGCCGAGCCGACGTGGACGACGGACTGGGCCACCCGGGCTGCCACCACGACGATCGCGAGCGTATCGAGCGCGCTGCGATGCAGGTCGAGGGCCGTGGCGACGAGAACGACCGACGCGAAGAGCGGCAATGTCTCGACGCAATTGAGGTGAGCTCGATTCAGCCGCCAGTACGCGTCGGGTCCATGTGGAACCCCGGCCGTGAAGTCGGCGGGTCTTGCCCTGCCGGAACGGAACAAGTGCAAGCGCGACGCTCCGATCGCGAGCAAGAGCACGATCGCCCAGGCGACGAATGCGAGGAGGCTCCCCAGCGGAGTGGTCATCATGGTTGCCCTCGATCCACTGCCGTGGGTTGTAGAAGCGATGGCGCGC
>CALJUJ010000030.1 GCA_937975525.1 uncultured bacterium | reverse complement strand
CCGCGAACTTCGATGCGCTGTACGCCGACCCGCCGGGAATGCAGAGCTGGCCGGAGACGCTGCCGACCACCGCGCGGCGGCCGCCCGGCTTGCGAAGCTCGGGGAGCGCGTGACGAGCGGTGCGGACGATGCCGTGCACGTTGATGTCGATCTGCCGGCGCCACTCCGCGTCGCTGAGTGCTTCCAGGCGACCCATGACCGAGAACCCCGCGTTGGCGACGACGACGTCGATGCGCCCGAGAGCGTCGACGACGTCGGCGACTGCACGCGCGACGTCGGCGTCGTCGCCGACGTCACAGGCGACGGCGAGCCCACGCGTGCCCAGGGCGCGGATGGCCGCGACGGTCTCCTCGAGGCGTTCGACGCGACGTCCCGACACCGCGACGTCCGCTCCCTGGCGCGCCAGCTCGAGTGCGACGGCGTGGCCGATGCCGCTGCCGCCGCCGGTGACCCAGCCTACTTTTCCAGCGAAGAATCCCATGTCGATTCGGTGCCTCCCGGTATGGCGTGACCTGCGTGTAGCGCGATCCCTCGGCGGCTGTCGACCGCGGCCACGCGGTGCTGTGGCGTGTCGACTGTCGTTGGAGCGAACGAAGGAGGTCCCCATCGCCGCGGTGCGGCCTGCAGGGCGCTTCCGCAACATGGGCACGCTTGCCTTCGGTCCGCGTGCCCGCTGCAACAACCGAACGGGGACACTCTTGACCACGTCCTGCGGCTTCCGATGCCACCTGGGGCGTGCTACTCGTCACGATCTTTCGGAGGAAGTCATGGCCGTGGACGTCACCCCCTGGGCCCAGCGTGGGCATGCGCGCTTGTTGTTGGTGTTGAGCTCGGAGCGCTCCGGCTCGACGCTGATGCGCTTCACCTTGGGGCGCCACAGCCGCCTCGTATCGCCGTCGGAGATGTTCTTGATGCGCTACGTCGAGTACGATGACTGGCGCTCGCGCAAGTCGGTCGCGATGCACAGCTTGCTCGAGTACTTCGAGCTCGTCGGGCACCCGAAATCGCCGGAAGAGCTCGATTCGATGCTGGCGACGCTTTCGACGGCCGACGTCTACCGCAAGCTGTTCGAGTACCTGCCGCCTGCCGGTATCCTCGTCGACAAGACGCCTGCCTACGGCAACGAGATGGCCACCCTCGAGCGCTCACGCGAGCTCGAGCCGTACTATCTGCGCATCGTGCGCCATCCGCTCGGCGTGATCGATTCGCACCTGCGCATCAAGGATCGCGAGAAGCGCGAGCGGGCCGAGCAGGGGCCCTTGCATCGCCGCTTGCTGGCTCAGTTCACCGGCGTCCTGCGTCGCATCAACGGTGCCAGCGAAGCACTCGCGCGCAAGCGTGAAGCGAAATGGGTCCAGCAGAACCGCAACTTCCGCCAGTTCCTGGCCACGGTGCCGGGCGACCAGCAGACGACGATCTACTTCGAGGATCTCGTGCGCGAACCGGAGGCGACGATTCTGCAGGTGTGCCGTGCGATGGGTCTCAGCGAGGAGCCGAACGTGCTCGAGTTCGGTGGTGATCGCCCGGAGATGAACCCTCATCTCGGCGATCCGAACTTCCACACCCACCAGACGATCGACAGCAAACCCGCGTACGACTGGGCGGAGCGCATGTCGGCGAGCTGGCTCATGCCGCAGACGCGGCAGCTCATGAAGGAGCTGCAGGTGCGTTTCCTCCCCGCCGACGGCGCGGCTCCGCGGCGGTCGGCCTGAGCCTCATGCGTACCGCCGTCGTCGTCAACCGCGCCGCCGCTTCCGGCCGCGCGCGCGATGTCTGGCAGCGCGCGGTCGCGAGCCATTCCGATTTCGCCGCCGAGCAGGTCGTCGAGACCGATACGCCCGACCAAGCGTCGGAGCGGCTTCGCGCCTGTTTGAACGACGGTATCGAGCGGATCGTCGTCGTCGGCGGAGACGGCACGATCCATCTGGCCGCCAACGAGATCCTCGCCGGCAACGCGGGCGAACGCGTCGTGCTCGGGATCGTGCCCGCCGGCACCGGGTCGGACCTCGCACGCACCCTGGGGTTGGCGCGCCGGGCGGAGGAGGGGCTGGCGCGGATTCGCACGCGTCCCGCCCGCCGCATCGACGTGCTCGAGCTGCGCACGGACGACGGTCGCGAGCGGTACGTCATCAACGTCGCGTCGGCGGGGCTTTCGGGGCTCGTCGACGCGATGGTCAACGCCATGCCGACGCGGGGCGCCTTGGCCTATTTGCAGGCGACGCTACGCGCGCTGCGGCAGTACCAGCCGGCCCGCTGTCGCATCCAGGTCGACGGCGCACCGTTCTTCTCGGGAGCGATCTTTCTGGCCGCCATCGGCAACGGCACGACGTTCGGACGCGGAATGCGCATCACGCCGCAGGCGCGCCTCGACGACGGGCTCGCCGATGTCGTCGTCGTCCCGGCGATCGGCACGCTGCGCGTGCTGCTGCGCATGCCCCAGCTCTATCGCGGCACCCACCTCGAGCATCCGTCCGTGCGCTACGTTCGGGGACGCGAGATCCGGTTCGAGCCCATCGATCCCCTGCCGCCGTTCGACCTCGACGGCGAGACGTTCGCTTCGGGAGCGGCGAGCTGGAGGGTCCGGCCGGCGGCACTGACCGTCGCCGGCTAGCGTGGCGCGCGGGCGTCAGCTGGCGGCGGCCTGGGACTCGAGATCGGCTCGGAACTCGATGGGCAGGGACTCGAGTCCGTAGACGAGCGGCGATGACACGCGCTGCGGCGGTTGCGTCGGGTCGAGGCGAATGTCGCTCAGGCGCCAGAGCGTCTCTTCGAGCACGATCCGGATCTCCTGCCGTGCGAGGTTGGCGCCGAGGCAGAAGTGGGTGCCGATCCCGAAGGCGAGGTGCTCGTTGGCGACACGATCGATCTGGAAGACGTCGGGGTCGCTCCAGGCGGCGGGGTCGCGGTTGGCCGACTGGTAGAGCAGGACGACCTTGTCGCCGGCGCGGATCTTCCGTCCGCCCACCTCGGTGTCGCAGGTGGCGGTGCGGCGGAAGGCGATGATCGGCGACACCCAGCGGATGATCTCGTTGACGGCGAGCGGCAGCAGCTCCGGAGCGGCGCGCAGCTTGGCGAGCTCCTCGGGGTGCTGAATCAGAGCGAGGAGTCCACCGCTGATGGCGTTGCGGGTGGTCTCGTTGCCGGCGACGAGGAGCAGCGTCATGAACTGGATGAGGTCGTCGGCTTCGAGCAGCTCGGCGTCGCGGCTGAGTCGGCCTTCGCCTTCGGCGACGAGGAGCTTGCTGACGATGTCCTCGCGTGGGTGGCGCCGGCGCTCTTCGAAGATCGCCGTCAGGTACGAGGCGTAGGCGACGTAGGCGTTGGTGGCCTTCTCGAGGATCTCGGGGTTGTCGTACTGACCGGCGGCAGCGATCATGGTGTCCGACCACTGCCAGAAGGTGTCGCGGTCGGCGGGAGGGATGCCGATCATCTCGGCGATGACCATCAGAGGAATGGGAACGGCGACCTCCTGGACGAAGTCGCAGCGTCCGCGTGCGGCGAGGTTGGCGATGGACGCTCGCGCGAGATCGCGAATCTTGTCTTCGAGGGGCGCGATCATCTTCGGGGTGAAGCCGCGGCTGACGATCCGCCGCATGAGCGTATGCTCCGGGTCGTCCATGGTGACGATGGAGATGGGGATGTCGACGTCGACCATGACGCCCTGTCCGGAGCAGAAGATCTTCGGGTTCTTGGAGGCGTAGGCGACGTCGGCGTAGCGAGAGAGGAGCCAGAGTTGGTTTCTCTCGTCCCAGGCGACGGGATCGTTGTCGCGGAGCCACGCGTAGGCGGCGTGCGGATCTCCGTGGAAGAAGGATGGGTCGAGCACGTTGACGTCCATGGTGTTGCCTTTCCGCGGTGCGCGCGCCCTTCTTTACTGAAACAAACGTTTGTTTGTCCAGCGCCGCGGAAAAAGCCCGGCCGCCGTGCAGCCGGGCTCCTTTCCATTGAAACGATGCTCAACGAAGCCGAATGACCACGTCGGTCGTCACACGCAGGTTGAAAATGTCCTCGCGGTCCGTGAGCGGAAACTCCACCGCGGCGCCGAAATCGAGATCGACCGGGTCGAACGAGGCGAGCCGGTAGCGGGCGCCCACGCCCGCCGTCACCACTCCGCGGTCCTCGCCGTCGACACTGCCCAGATTGAGCACGTCGAACCCCTCGCCGTTGAGCGGCAGGCGTCGGCCGCCGTCGATCGTCTGCACCCAGTTGATCTCCACCAGCGGGTAGAAGTTGCCGATCTGGTAGTCGCCGTGAAGCGACAGGTCGAAGAACGACGAGTCGACGTCGTCCAGCGCCGCACGCACCCCGGCGTAGCCGAGGAAATGGAAGCGGTCGACGCCGATCCCCGTCGACAGGAACGGGTTGACCACGCCCTTGCCGCGCTCGTCGACCCCGTCGATGCGATAGACCTTTCCTTGCAGCACCCCGGCATCACCCGATGGTGCCTCGTAGCGAAACCCGATCGTCGCGATCCGGCGCTTCTCGGGCTCGAGAATGAACGCGTACTTCAGTCCGAAGGCCAGGTTCGCAAAGCCGTCGTCGTGCGTCAGCGCTCCCGGGATCTCCTCGTCCGGTCGCAGCCACACGTAGCCGTCCTTCGTCGCGATCAGCGCCAGGCGATCGGTGACCGCGTAGCGCAGCTGCAGGGCGATCAAATAGGCTTCGCCGCCGTTGCCGACGCGCACGTCGCCGAGTTTCAGCTCGTCGCTGAGGGAGTGCACCATGAAGATCGGGCGCGCTTCCGTCGTCGGCCGCGGGTCTTCGAAGTTCGTGAAGCTCGTCACCGGGCTGATGAACTCGTCGAGCCCGTTCGCGCCCCGTGCCGGCTTGCCGATGCAACAGCTCAAGCCGATCACCGCCGCCGCGCACCACGTCATCCACTTCATCCGTCGATTCCTTTCCCGATACCCAAGCGTGCGCTCCTCCCGGAAAACGCCATGACGCACGCTTGTGGTCGTCGGCCTCTCGTCTGCCTGCTTCCCGATGGATTCCTGGCGCTTCCCTCGGATTACCGACGAGGGTGTCGAGCAATCAGCGTGCCGCACTCGACGCAGTGCGTCAGGCCGATCCCGGCCGGCGTCGATGCCCCGCTTGCGCGAGCGATGGCCATGCCGATTCCCATACGTGGGATCATGGAATCTGTGGGATCGTGGAATCCTGGATTTCCCCCGTCGGAGTGCTACCATCCGCGCCGCACATGGCCTCCGTCCCGCCGCGCATCCCCACCGCCGCTTCCCGTTCCTGGGTCGGACTCCTTTTCGCCTGTGTACTGCAGTCCGCTTGCGCCGGGGAGGGCCCCGGCGCCAATCCCGTCGCCGCCCCGGCGTCGTTCGCGCACCCTGACGAGTGCGCCTCCTGTCATCCGCGCCAATACGCCGAGTGGCAGGGCTCGATGATGCACTACGCGACCGTGAGCCCCGTGTTCAACGCGCTCGAGGCCGTCGGCAACGACATGACCGATGGCGACTTCG
>CALJUJ010000029.1 GCA_937975525.1 uncultured bacterium | reverse complement strand
GAGAACGGTGTCCATCATGCCGGGCATCGACACGCGGGCGCCACTGCGCACCGAGACCAGCAGGGGGTTGGTGGCATCGCCGAAGCGGCGGCCGACCTCCTTTTCGATGCGCGCAAGCTGGCTCGCCACCTCTTGGCGCAGCGTCGGCGGGTACTTTCGGCCGTGCTCGTAGAAGTACGTGCAGACATCCGTCGAAATCGTGAAACCCGGCGGCACAGGCAGGCCGAGCCCCGCCATCTCGGCGAGATTCGCACCCTTGCCGCCGAGCAGATTGCGCATCGAGGCATCGCCGTCGGATTTGCCACCGCCGAAGAAATATACGTTCTTGGTTGCGGCGGGTCGTGACTTGCGGGCAGTGCGCTTCTTGGCCGCTTTGGGGGTGCTCTTCTTGCGAGCATCGAAGCGGGAAACGTCGTTGCGACGGTGCGTGAGGGGAAGCGGGGTCTGATTGCGGAGGGTTCTCATGTATTGATCCGTGTCTCGAGCTCACCGACCAGCCGGTCGATGGGAATTCGTTCTTGCTGCATCGTGTCGCGGTCGCGAAGCGTGACCGTATCGTCGTCCAGGGTTTGGTGATCGACCGTCAGCCCGAAGGGCGTGCCGATCTCGTCCTGACGGCGATAGCGCCGCCCGATCGAACCGGCTTGGTCGTACTGAACGACCCAGTGCCGCTTCAGCATGGCCACGAGCTCCTTCGCCTTCTCGGGGTGGCCCGCCTTCCGCAGCAGCGGAAAGACGGCGACCTTCACCGGGGCGATGCGCGGATGGAAGCGCAAGACGATTCGCGCTTCGCCGTCCGCCTCATCCTCGTCGTAGGCATCCACCAGAAAAGCGAGTGTTGCCCGGTCGGCGCCCGCCGCCGGTTCGATGACGTACGGAACGAAGCGCTCCTTGGAGTCTTCGTCGTAGTACGACAAGTCCTTGCCGCTGTACTCGGCGTGCTTCTTGAGGTCGTAGTCCGTGCGGTTGGCGATCCCTTCGAGCTCCGACCAGCCGAACGGGAACTCGTACTCGACGTCGGAGCAGCCCTTGGCGTAGTGGGCGAGCTCGTCGTCGGCGTGCGGCCGCAAGCGCAGGTGCTCGCGCTTGATTCCGTAGCGGACGTACCAGTCGAAACGCTCCTGCACCCAGTACTCGAACCAACGGTCGTCTTCGCCGGGGCGGACGAAGAACTCCATCTCCATCTGCTCGAACTCGCGCGTACGAAACAGGAAATTCCCCGGCGTGATCTCGTTGCGGAACGACTTGCCGATCTGGGCGATGCCGAAGGGGATCTTGTGGCGACTCGAGGTCTGCGCGTTGAGGAAGTTCACGAACATCCCCTGCGCGGTCTCCGGACGCATGAAGACGACGTTGGCCTGGTCCTCGACGGGGCCCATGAACGTCTTGAACATCAAATTGAACTGGCGCGCCTGGGTCAGCTCGCCTTCACACTCTCCCGGACGCTTCGAGGGCTTCTCGGGGCAACGGGCCGATTCGAGATGGTCGGCCCGAAACCGGGCCTTGCACTTCTTGCAATCGACGAGTGGGTCGGTGAAGCCAGCTACGTGGCCCGACGCCTCCCACACCCGCGGGTGCATCAGAATCGAGCAGTCGAGCCCGACGATGTCGTCCCGCTGCCTCACCATCTCGCGCCACCAGGCCTCCTTGACGTTGCGTTTGAGCTCGACCCCGATCGGTCCGTAATCCCAGCAGCTCGCGAGCCCGCCGTAGATTTCGCTCGATTGAAACGCGATCCCTCGGCGTTTGGCGAGGTTCGTGACTTTCTCCATGGTTGCCGCGCGGCTCATCGGGGGTCGGAAGTACCATTTAGGCCAGAGGGCATCAAATACGGCTCCACGCGGTTCGACCGCGATCAAGACTGTTCCTGCCAGCGCTCGCGCAGGTCCGCCAGGTGACGACTGTGGGTCAGGAGCACCACTTCGTCGCCCTCGTGGAGGCGGGTGTCGGATTCCGTGAACATCATTTCCCCGTCTCGGTAGACACACACCACCCGGGCGTCATCGGGCAGGCCCAGCGCTTCGACCGTCCCGTCATCGCCTTTCTTGATCACGAAGGACAGGTAGCGGGCCTCGCCTTTGACGATCGTCGAAAGCTCGACGATGTCGACTCCCACCGCCATGTCGGCGAGGTACCGGCTGATCGTCATGTCCGGTACGATCGCATGCTCGAGGCCGAGCTCGGCGCAAATGCTGGTCAGGTCGGGGTCGAAGATCCGCGGCACGACACGGGAGAAGCCGAGGGATCGGCCGATCAGAGCTGCCAGCAGATTCATGCGGTCGTCGTTCGTCAGGGCGAACAGTACGTCGCTCTCCTGCGGCGCGGCTTCCTTCAGGATGTGGGGCTTGCTGCCGTCGCCGTGGAGAAACGCGCAGTCGAGGTCGTCACCGGCCGCGTCGATCTTCTCCTTGTCGACCTCGACGATGACCACCTCATGGCCCCTGCCGATGAGTAGACCGGCCGTCATCGTCGTCAGCTGGCTCAAGCCGATGAACACAAACCTCATCGCTCACTCCTCTCGTTGGCGCCCCACCCAGGTGCGTGGGTACAGCGCTACCAAAACGGCAATGCACTCGAGCCGCCCGAGCAGCATGTCGGCGCACAGAACCAGCTTCAAATGCGAAGGTAGCTCCGCCGCGGTGATTCCCGAGGACAGTCCAACCGTGGCGGTCGCCGAGACGACCTCGAAGAGCGATGCCATCGGCGGGTAGGCCGCGACCGCGAAACTCAGCCACGACACGGCGATCAACGCGACCAGCAGAACGATCGTCGCCAGCAGGGCCCGTGCCTCGCCCGCATCGAGTGATCGCCCGCCGAGGCGAGGCTCGACGACGGCGTGGCTCGGCGCGCTCGCCGCCCACATCGCCGCGCGCAAGACCTGAAAGGCGACCACCGCACGGATCAGCTTCGCCCCGCCGGCCGTGGAGCCCGAACAACCGCCGACGAACATCGCCAGCAGGAGTAGCGTTTGCGCTCCGCCCTCAAGTGCGCCGATGTCGAGAGACGAAAAGCCGCTGGTCGTCTGGGCGGACACCATCTGGATCGTTCCGTGCCATAACGCCTCGGCCGCCGGCATGTTCCCCTCTGCACGGAGAACGAAGCCGAGCGTCAGGCTGCCCACGGCGGCGACGGCGAGCATGGTTGCGATCTGCGGGTCGCGCCACGCCTCGCCCGGGCCATGGCGCCAGACACGGACGTAACCGGCGAGCGGAAGCGCTCCGGCCAAGCAGATCGCCGTCGACACGAGCGGCGCCGCGCTCCCCTCCATGCCGCCGAGGCTGTCCGGATACGATGAGAAGCCCCCGGTCGATATCCCGGAGAGCACGTGCACCAGCGCGGTAAAGGGGGCGCTGCCGCAGACGAGTAGAGCGACGAATCCAGCAGCGCTGACGGCGGCGTAGACGATCAGCACCATGCGTCCGTGTGCTCGGGCGCTTCCCAGCAGCTCGTCGTCGCCGTTGCCCGCCGGTGCCGCAAGCTTGCGCGCGAGAGGCCCCGGGCGAACGACGAGCGCGAGCGACAGCACTACGAAGCCGAGCCCGCCGTACCACTGCATCCAAGCGCGCGCGAAGACGAACGCCGGTGACTCGCCTCGTACGTCGGCGACCATCGAGAGCCCGGTCGTCGTGACGGCGGAAAACGACTCGAACACGGCGTCCATCGGCGCGAGACCGGTGGCGGCGAAGGCGTAGCTCATGAGGAGAGGCGTCGCGGTGAAGACGGTGACGGAGATCACCATCGCTTCGTTGGTTTGCAGGTGTCGCGGACGGGGCAGCCGCCGGGCCGCTGCGGCGCAAGCGGCCAATACCGCCACGACGGCCACGCAGCGCCAGCCGAAGCGGAGGTCGCCAACGACGAAGGCGACCGCGGCGGGTGCCAGGGTCAGGCCCGCGACGACTCCGAGCAACTGCCCAACGATCGCGAGCACGATCTTCGGGCGAACTCGGAACTGCAACTCTCGTGCGCGCATGGTGAATGAGGGGCCTCACGGTCGATGAAGGTGGCGAGCACGGCCGGCACGGTTGTCCGATCCGCTCCTGCATGCTAGCCGCCAAGGCCGTCGCGTGTCACCTGCAAAGGAGTACTTGCATGACTTCTGCCACCGATCGCTTCCTGAGCGTTCGCGACATGCGCTTCCACTACCTGGAGCATGGAGCGGACCGGGGCCGGGCGCCCATGCTCTGCTTCCACGGAATTACCCAGACGGCTCATAGCTGGGACGAGGTGGCTGCTCCCCTGGCGGCGGATCGTCGCGTGTTGTGCTTCGACCAACGCGGGCACGGCGACAGCGATTGGGCAGCGGACGCGATGTACACGCGCCAGGAAATGGCGACGGATATCGCTGCCCTGGCGAGCGCGCTTGCGCTGCCACCGGCCGTCGTCGTCGGCATGTCCATGGGCGGGATCAACTCGATGACCTTCACGGCGGGTCATCCGGAGCGCGTGGCCGCACTGGTCGTGGTCGACGTCAGCCCAGAGGTCAAGCGCGAAGGCGTCGACAGCATTCGCCGCTTCGTTCAGGCGGCGGACGTGCTCGAGTCCTTCGAAGCCTTCGTCGACCGCGCCCATGCCTTCAACCCCAGACGTTCTCGGGCCAACATTGAAAGCCGCCTGCGTCACAACCTCAAGCAGCTCGCGGATGGGCGTTGGACGTGGAAGTACGATCCGCAACTGCGGAGCCCGCAGCGCCCGCTCGGAAGCGGGTTGACGGCCAACCTCTGGGACGACGTGGCGGCGATACGCTGCCCGACGCTCATCCTCCGCGGCGCAGAGAGCGACATCCTCGCGCCCGAGGCCGCCGCCAAGCTGCAGCAGGCCATTGCCGGGAGTGAGCTCGTCGAGATTCCCAAGGCAGGCCATTCGGTGATGGGAGACAATCCCGGCGCGTTCGTCGCTGCCGTCGAGGAATTCCTGTCGAAGCGAGGCTTGTGAGGGGCGCCTACTCCGTGAGCGAGAGCCGCGGGACGAGCCGAGGCCCGTGGCGCCACGAGCGCTTGGCTGCGTTGCCGTAGGCACGCCGGGGCGAGGCCCGTCATAGGCTCTCGAGGCACTTGCGCTGCGTGATCAGGGCGTCGACCGTGAGCGCCGTCTTGCCCGTCTGTCGGTCCCCGACGATCAACTCGCGTTGGCCCCTTCCGATGGGAACGACGCAGTCGAGCGCCTTGACGCCCTTGCCCCAGTGCACGACCCGCTGCTGGCCGATCTTGTGGATCTGGTCTGCGGCGCGGCGCACCTGGCGGATGAAATTCCGCAGCTCGAGGAGCCGCTTGCGCTTGTCCCGCTCACCGCCCTTGGCGGCTGCCCCGATGGCATCGTTCAACCCGGCCTCGAAACCACTGAGCCGCTGGACCCGCGGCGACGACTCGTCGGTCAGCAGATCGAGAAGCTCGCGCCGAACGGCGATCTCGCGCACGCGGTCGTGACCCTCGAACACCTCGCGAGCCAGCTGCGAAGCCTCGCGTTCGAGGTCTTCGACGGAGAGCCCCGCGATTCTTTCTCGCTCGACCCGCACCAGGTTCTTCATCGCGCCAGCTTGCGTCGGAATCAGGACCGCAACGGCGAGAACTGCGGCCGCCAGAGACGCGATCGTTCCCAGCCTTCTCATTCAGCCTCTCCTTCGGATGTGCCTACGGTATGTCTCACGGGCAGCCCGTCAGTACGTGTCCGATCGACCGCAACACGTCGTCGACCAGGATCCGACCGTCCCCGCCCGAGTCGCCGTTTCGGCACGTGGCCATTGACGCTTCGCCGAGGGCGATCGTGACCAAGCGGAGTATCTCGTCCACGGTGACGGAACCGCTGCAGTCGCAGTCTCCGCCGCAGGCACAGCTGGGACCCAGGGTCGGGGAGGCGGTGGCGGTCGCCGTTGGCGTCGGCGGTCGCGTCCGGATTCCCGGGGTGGGATTCTGTACGCAGACCCGCAGGGCCCAGGCGTTGAGAGATCCGGTCTGGCCGCCGACCCGGTCACGAACACGCAGGGTCCAGGTTCCGCCAGCGGGCTCGCCGAAGAACGCAGCCAGGGGTTCGAGCGGCCGATGGGCGAGGCCGTCGTTGGGCGGGCATGGAACGGGGCTCGTTTCGAGATCGTCGAAGGCGGTGCGGAGCTGCGCCGCCCCGGCACATGCACCTTCGAGCAGCAGGACTTCACTGCCTGACGGACCGGTGAGGCGGAGCTCGAGCTCCGCGACGGCCGGATGAACGCTGTCGACGGCGAGCACCGAGACCGCACGGACCCTGCCGCCGTCCGGCACCGAGACCGAGGAAGCCAGCGTGCCGGCGTCCGGAATGGCGCGCGGCAGCTCGCTCGGAACGTAGGTGGAGCAGTCGGGCTGCGGCACCGCTGGTTCGTAGCAGATCTCGAGTCCCCATCCGGTGAGAATGCCGTGGTCTTCGAACGCACGGTCGTACACCTCGAGCGTCCAGGTGCCCGGGACCTGCTCGCCACGGAAGCGTGCCAGCGGCTGTACGGGCGCCAGGGTCTGGCCGCCTGAGAGCGGACAGGCGATGGCGGCGCCCGCATCGGCGACACTGACGTCGAAGTCGGCCGAACCGCCGCAGGGGCGCTGCAACACGACGACGTCCGAGCCGGTGGGGCTGACCAGGCGGAACTCGAGGTCGCCGACGAAAGAGTGCACGCCGCGCAGGGATACGATCCGAACGCTCTCGACGGTTCCACTGGGAGGTGCGTCGACGAGCGAGCGCAGGAGTCCGCCGTCTGGAATGGCCGCGGGAACATCTGTGGCCGTGAACGTGCGACACTTGCCGCCGCCGTCCGACGCCGTCGTCGGGGAAGGGGTGGCTGCCGCTGGTGCGGAGGTCGGAGTCGCCGTGTGTACACCCGCAGCCGTCGTCTGGGTCGGGGTGCCCGCGGAGGGCGTCTGGCTGCGCGTCGCCGTCCCGGTTGGCGGCGGTGCGGTCCCGAAGGTCAGCTCGAGTCGCGCTGCGAGCACCGACGAGTTCTCGCGTTGGACGACGAATAGCTGTTGCTCACGGTCGACGACCTGCGCCGTATTGGGAAAGCGGAGGTTGCCCCCATTGTCCCGGGCGAGCAGGTCGATCGTGATCTCCTTTGCCGTGCGCGGGTCCTCACCGGGGCCGTAGAGCGGGTTGAAGTCGCGGAACAGTACCTCGCCCGGCCAACCGTCCTGGCCCGACGCTTCGATCGTATCAGCGCCTGCGGCCGTCGTTTGGATCTGGGCGATGGTGACGGTCAGGATTGCGCGCTGTACCGATGCGCCAGGGTGGGCGGGGATCCGGAACGCAAAGGGGACGTACTGGCCGAGGCGAGTCCGGCGGCCGAAGCCAGCGAGTTGGCTCGCCGGTACGTGGGGCGCGACTTGGGGGTTGTCGGCGCCGACGTCGATCGGCTCCAGGGAGAAGCTCTGCGCAACTGCCGGCGTCGTCACGAGCGCCAGAGCGAGCGAGATGACCGCGAGCACATGGGCGATGGCTCGAGTCGGCGTGGGGAGGGAGTGGTGATTCATGCAGCGCTCGTGCGACTCGGGCGACCCAACGCGGCCGCCGATCGCGCGGAATCCACGGTACGCGTAACGCATGGACCCGATTCGTCCCTCTCGTCAAGCGATCGACTCACGGCCCTCGCACGCGACTCGTGCGGACGGGCCAGGCAGGGCGCTCGCCTGATCGCTTCGGTTGAATTCGCCATCCGCCGGCCTGCTGTGCACCACACACCCCGCGCCGAGCACGGCGTTGTGACCTCAGTGCTGGCCGGTGGACGTTCCCGCGACGACGGGTGTCTTCGTAGGCCTCCCGAGTTGATCGGCAGGTGGGAGGACTACCTTTCGCCGCGGTCGTCGAAGTCCGCGGGGGTGAGTCGTCGGTGACGCTGTGCTAGCAGCAGCATCTCTTCGAGCCAGGCGAGACGCTGGGCGGGCGTTGCCTTTAGCGATTGGAGCAGCTGCACCCGCTCGTGGAGCTGCCATCCGCTGAGTTCTTCGTCCGTGGTGATCCTATCCATGACTTCCGGCTTTCTCCCGGCGAATCAGCTCGAGAGCCTCGATGTCGAGCAGGTCGCGCGGACGCCCTGCCTGTCGCTTCATTTCGATGAGGTGATCGATCGAAGCGATTCGCACCGTCGTCGTCTGCAACGCGACTTCCTCCGCGCCGCGCCACAGTTCCTCGAATTCGATCGGATTGGCCACGAAGAGGTCGACGACCCGCAACGGGTTTTCGGGGTCGTACAGCGAAAAGACCAGCATGTCCTTCTCGCGCAGCCACGCGGCGCGCACCTCGGCGCGTGCGAAGTCGTGCGCATCGACCGGGGCCGGGGCCCGCGGGCGAAAGCCCATTCCCGTCAGAACCTCGATGACTCGTGCGGCTTCGGTCGGGACCAGATCCACGGCCAGGTCGACATCGTGGGTGAGTCGCGAGAAGCCGTGCAGGACGGTAGCGAGGCCGCCGACGATGACATAGCGAACCCCTGCGTCGTTCAACGCAGTGAAGATGGGTTCCAGGAATATGGAGCGAGTATGCCCCAGCCGTAAGTCCATTCCCACCGCAGCGCGAAACGGAACCAACGGTTCCATCGGGGCCGTGCCGGCGCGTCGCGAAATGGCGCGGAGGACCCGTGAGTGCGAGTCTCACCCGAACCAGCGAGCGCCCAATGCGGGCTCTACCCAGCCGCCGACACGGCGGCGTCCACGGGGTCGAGAGGCCTCCGTGTGGACTCTGAGAAGGACGGGCTAAAGCGAAGAACAGGAGAAGAGTGCGAGGAGGGGGACTTGAACCCCCACGGGTGTTACCCCACTAGGCCCTCAACCTAGCGCGTCTGCCAATTCCGCCATCCTCGCGTGCGGTTCTTCATTCGTCGGGACCTGGGCCCCGGAGGGTCACTGTACCGCGGCAGGCGGGACGGGTTGTCCCGCCGCTGCCGGATCCACATCGTCGACCATCTCTTCGGTCAGCGCTTCCGCGGCCTCCTCGGCCTCGTCAGCGACTTCCGCCGCCTGCGCGGCCACCGCGTCCGCCGTATCTTCGACGACGTCGGCTGCCTGGTCGACGGCTTCCTCGACCATGTCCACCATGGCGCCGGCGTCTGCCGGCGGCGCATCGGGTGCCGTTCCTGCATCGGCTCCCGAGTCCGGCTCGGCGTCGGGGGCGACCCCGCCCGCGTCCGGTAAAGGCGCGCCAGCGTCCTCGAGCGGTGCCGCCGGAAGCGGCGCGTCGTCGAACACGGTCGACGTTACGCTACGCGCCGAGCCGTACGCGAGGACCAACGACGTCAGCATGAACGTCACGGCCGCCACGGCGGTCAATCTCGTCAGGAAGTTGCCGGCGCCGCTGCTACCGAACAGCGTCTGGCTGCTGCCGCCGAAGACTGCGCCCATGTCGGCTCCCTTGCCCTGCTGCAGCAGGACGATGCCGATCAGAAACAGGCAGGCGATGATGTGGATGACGGTGATCGCGATGTACATGATTCTCTAGGCTGTATGGCGGAGCTTGCCGCGCCGCGGTCGCCCCTTGTACGGGAATCCGCAGCCGTCGTCCAGTGGCGCGACACAACTCACGCGGCCGCTGCTGCGACCGGACCTCAGTGGAATTGGACGATCCGCAAGAAGGAGTCGGCGTCGAGACTCGCGCCGCCGACGAGGGCGCCGTCGATGTCTGCCTCGGCCATCAATTCGTCGACGTTGTCGGGCTTGACGCTGCCGCCATAGAGTATACGGCAACGGCTCGCTGCCGCTTCGTCGGCCAACTCGGCCAGCGTCTGGCGGATGAAAGCGTGGACCTCCTGGGCCTGGGCTGGAGACGCCACCTTGCCCGTGCCGATCGCCCACACCGGCTCGTAGGCGACGACCAGCCCGCCGATGTCGCCAGCCGCCAAGCCGGCGAGGCCGCCGCGCAGCTGGCTGCCGACGACGTCGAGGGTGCGATCGGCCTCGCGTTCCGCCAGCGACTCGCCGACGCAAACGATCGGCACCAGGCTCGCCTGGTGCGCGGCGCCGATCTTCTTGGCCACGTCTGCATCGGTCTCGCCGAAGAACTGGCGGCGCTCCGAGTGCCCGAGGATGACGTGCGAGCATCCGGCGTCGGCGAGCATCGCCGCCGAGACCTCGCCGGTGAAGGCACCCTTCGGTTCCCAGTGAAGATTCTGTGCTCCGAGTTTCACGGGTGAGTCGCCAAGGCCGCGGGCGACTGCTTCGAGCGCCGTGAAGGGCGGCGCCAACAGCACCTCCCGACCATCGACCCCGGAGCTGCGGGACGCAATCGCACGGGCGAGGGCTTCGGCGTCGCCGCGGAGGCCGTTCATCTTCCAGTTTCCTGCCAAGAGAGGGGTGCGCATGGTCATCCTTCCTCCAGCGCGGCGATGCCGGGTAGCGTGCGGCCTTCGAGGAACTCGAGAGAAGCTCCGCCGCCGGTCGAGATGTGGTCGATGCGATCGGAGAGTCCCGACTCGGCAAGCGCGGCGACCGAGTCCCCACCGCCGACGACGGTGACGGCGTCGGCGTTCGCCAACGCATCGGCGATCGCCATGGTGCCGGCGCGGAAGGCCGGCGTTTCGAACAGGCCGAGCGGCCCATTCCAGAAGATCATCCGCGCCCGTGCGATTTCGCCCCGGAACCGTTCCAGCATCTCGGGGCCGGCATCCAGTCCCATCTTGACGGCCGAGAGGACGCGGGA
>CALJUJ010000028.1 GCA_937975525.1 uncultured bacterium | reverse complement strand
TAGAGCAACGGGAAGAGGAAGATCCAGATGATGTCGACGAAGTGCCAGTACAAGCCGAACATCTCGACCGGCGTGTAGTAGGAGCTGCTGTACATACCGCGCATCGACTGAAAGATGATGACGATCAGGATCGCCGCGCCGATGATCATGTGCAGCGCGTGCAAGCCGGTCATCGCGAAGTAGAGACCGAAGAACAGCTCCTGCTGCGGCGGGCCGTGGAAGTCCAGGCCCGGAACGTGGTGCTCGTGGAACTTGTGGCTGTACTCGACGGCCTTGATGCCGAGGAAGACGGAACCGAGCACGAGCGTCGAGGTGAGGAAGAAGACCAGGTTCCCCTTGCGGCTCGTCTGCGCCGCATGAACGGCGAGCGCCATCGTCAAGCTGCTGCCGATGAGGACGGCGGTATTGATCGTACCGAGGGTGATGTCCAGATGATGGCTGCCATCGTGGAAGGCCACCGGGTACATCGACCGGTAGACGATGTAGGTCACGAAGAGACCGCCGAAGAACAGGATCTCCTGCACGATGAACGCCCACATGCCGAGCGTTGCAGCGCTCTGCTGCTGCTCGGCCGTGTCGAACTGGTGCGCAACGGCTGCGTGTGCGTCAGACAACGTGAGCCTCCCTTGTGCCGTACGCGTAGGCATCTTCTTCGACGTAGGGCGTGGATTCGAAGTTCTCGGTCGGCGGCGGCGACGGCGTCGTCCACTCGAGCCCCTTGGCCCGCCAGGGGTTCGGCCCCGCATCACGTCCGTACTTGAGCGACCACAACAGGTAGAACGCGGGCAGCAAGTATCCGAGCGCGAGGATCGAGGCGCCTGCCGTCGACAAGACGTTGAGCACCTGGAACTCGTCGGGGTACGCGTGGTAGCGCCGCGGCATGCCGAGGTAGCCGACGATGAACTGCGGGAAGAATGTCAGATTGAAGCCGATGAACACCAGCGCTGCCGATATGCGCGCCGGATTCTCCGGGTACATCTTTCCGAACATCTTCGGCCACCAGAAATGCAGCCCCGCCTGGTAGCCCATGATGGCGCCGCCGACCATGATGTAGTGGAAGTGCGCGACGACGAAGTAGGTGTCGTGCACGTGAATGTCGACGCCGAGGTTGGACAGGAAGAGGCCGGTCAGGCCGCCGATGGTGAACAAGCCGATGAAGCCGATCACGTACAGCATCGGCGCCTCGAAGGAGATCGCGCCCTTGTAGAGCGTAGCGCTCCAGTTGAACACCTTGACGGCCGAGGGGATGGCGACGGCGAAGCTCAGCACCGAGAAGACGAGCGCCGCGTAGACCGACTGCCCCGAGACGAACATGTGGTGACCCCAGACCAGGAAGCCGAGAACGGCGATCGCCAGGCTGGAAATGGCGACGAAGCTGTAGCCGAAGATCTGCTTGCGCGCGAAGCACGTGATCGTTTCACTGATCACACCCATCGCCGGCAGGATCATGATGTAGACGGCCGGGTGCGAGTAGAACCAGAACAAGTGCTGAAACAGGATCGGATCGCCGCCGAGGGCCGGGTCGAAGATCCCGATGCCGAGCCCGCGTTCGAGCGCCACCAAAAGGAGGGTGATCGCGATCACCGGCGTGCCGAGGATCATGATCAGGCTGGTCGCATAGTGCGCCCAGATGAACAGGGGCAGGCGGAACCAGGTCAGGCCCGGCGCCCGCATGCGATGGATGGTGACGATGAAGTTGAGGCCGGTGAGGATGGACGAGAACCCGGTGATGAAGATACCAACCGCCATCGGGATGACGTTGGTGTTCGAGGCACCCGAGCTGTACGGCGTGTAGAAGGTCCAGCCCGTATCGACGCCACCGGCGATCATCGCGTACATGCTGAACGCCGCGCCGATGACGTAGATGTACCAGCTCGCCAGGTTGATGCGCGGGAAGGCGAGATCGCGGGCGCCGATCATCATCGGCACGAGGAAATTGCCCAACACCGCGGGGATCGACGGCAGCAGGAAGAAGAAGACCATCACGACGCCGTGCATCGTGAACAGCTTGTTGTACGTATCGGCCCCGAAGACGTCGCCCTGCGGCGTGAGAAGCTCGACGCGAATCCCGACGGCGAACAAGCTGCCGAGCAGGAACATCACGGTGATCGAGATCAGGTAGAGAACCGCGATGCGCTTGTGATCCTTGGTCAACAGCCACGAGGCGACCCCGTAGCCGTTGTTCAGGTAGTTGGTACCGGTTGCTGCGGCTTCCATGCTCAAGACTCCTCACCCGTGGTGGCGGCGTCGGCTCCGGAACCGTCCGCGGCATCCCCTGGGGCCGCCTGGGCGAGCGACTTCACGTATTGAATCAGCTGCATGAGCTCCTGCTCGGAGAGCTGGCCCTGGAAGGTCGGCATGACCGGTTGGTAGCCAGCGACGACGTGTTTGAGCGGATTGAGGATCGACTCGCGGATGTACGTCTCGTCACCGACGGCGGTGGTGCCGTCCTGGAATTTGCGTTCGTTGCCGTAGACGCCGGCCAGGCTGGGACCGAGCGAGCCGGGCGCGTCCATGTGGCAGGCCAGGCAGCCCTTCTGTAGGAAGAGATTCTCGCCGGCCTTGGCCATGTCGGCGGCGCTCGCGGGCACGGCGTCGGCGGGCGCGGCGTCGGCTCCGGGCGCGGCTGCGACCGCCACCGGCTGCACGTCGGACTGCGTCAGCCACTCTTCGTACGCGGCCGGCTCCATGGCGATGACCTGGCCGATCATCTTCGAATGCTCGGTGCCGCAGTACTCGGCGCAGAAGAGGTGATAGGTGCCGGGCTTGGTCGCCTCGAACCAGAGCTCGGTGTAGCGGCCGGGCACGGCGTCCTTCTTCACGCGGAACGCGGGGATGTAGAAGCTGTGGATCACGTCCTCGGACGTAATCGTCAACTTGACGGGCTTGCCGATCGGCACATGGAGCTCGTTGATCTCGCGGCGCCCTTCCATGTGCTGGATCTTCCACATCCACTGCTTGCCGACGACGAAGATCTCCATCGAGTTGTCCGGAGGACGGGCGATTTGCAGGTAGACGTGGGCACCCCAGGCGAACATGACCAGGGCGATGCCGAACGGGATGACGGTCCACAGCAGTTCGAGCGCGAGCGAGCCGTGGATGTCGGCGCCGACTTCGTCGTCGCTGCGCCGGCGGTACTTGACGGCGAAGCCGAGCACGATCGCCGCGATCAAGACGGCGAAGAAGAGGCTCACCGCGACGAGAAACCAGTAGAGCAGGTCTACCTGGCTGGCGATCGTCGAGGCCTGTTCTGGAAAGAGCGGAAGCGTGGAACTCATTGGCTTTGACCCGATTTCATCGCGCCGGCGAGCGAGGGCTCGGCGGCGAGCGTGCGCCGGCCGCCCGATCCGGAAAGGCCGGACGCGCCGTGCGACGCGCGACCGCCGGGGGGGTTGCCCCGACGGTCGCGGCGCCACATGACGAGGATGGAAACAGCGAGAGCGATCACGGTGACCGCGCCGCCGAGGCGGACGATGTTCATGACGATCGGCGTATACGCGCCGGTAGCGGGATCGTAGCGGTAGCAGTACAGCAAGAGCTGATCGACGGCGTTGCCGATCGTTCCCTGCCCCGCCTCGACGATGCCGAGGCGGAGATCGCGAGGCGGGTACTCGACGCCGTAGAAGTAGCGGGCGATCCGCCCCTCCGGCGTCAAAACGACGATCGCCGCGCCGTGTGCGAACTCGTCGATCTCCGGATCGTACTCGTAGCCGAAGCCGACGGCCTCGGTGAGCTGATCGATCGAGCTTGCCTCGCCGGTGAGGAAGTGCCAGCCGCTCTCGGCACTCATCCGGCGGTAGCGCTCCAGGTAGTTCTGCTTTTTGGCCGCTGCGAGCTCCGGCCCCTCCTCCGGATCGAAACTGACGGTAATGATGTCGAATTCCTGCCCGACGCTCAGCGAGATGGTCTTCAGCGCGCTGGTGAGGCCGTTGAGCACGAGCGTGCAGAGCATCGGGCACTCGTAATAGACGAGGGCGAGGATGACGGGCTTGTCGCGAAAGAAGCTACCCAGCGGCCGTTCCTTGCCGGTCTCGTCGCGAAACGGCACGTGCAGCGGCAGCTGTGTGTCCAGCTTCTGCTCGATCGCGACGTCCCGCAGCATCTTCGGCTGCGCGTTCGCCGCCGCGCCGACCTCACCGGGGGCGACGGCGGCTGCCGGGCTGGCGAACAGGACGATCGCCGCAGCGATGTGTACCGCACGCAGCATGAAGATCAGTTCTTCGCTCCCTGCGACGGCAGGCCGCGCTCGGCGGTGAGCTCGAGGGCCCGGTCGATCGGGATGCGGACGACGCCGGCGCTCTTGTCGATCCAGCCGTAGTTCTCGAGGATCTCGTCCTCGGCAGCGCGCAGCTCCTGCATGTCGCGCAGCGGATGAGCCTGCAACCGCGGCTCCGGCGGAAGCTCGCGGCGCTGCTCGAGGCGCACGGCGCTGATCGGCCCCTGGCGCTCGACCTCGCGCACGGTCAACGAGTTCAGCAGCCACCACATCGTCACGAACGAGAGCAGCACCACCGCCAGCAGGATGAAGCTGGTCAGCACGATCGGCGGAAAGGATACGTCGCGCTGCTCGTAGGTGCTCTGACCGCGTGCGTGTGACGTTTCGCTCATGCCAGCTCCGGATCGTGCAGCGGCAGTAACGGCCGCTTCTGCAGCTGGCGCACGAAGGTCGCCAGCCAAATGCCCCCGAGCCCGACGAACGCCGCCAGGTCCTGCCAGTGCAGGACGAAGTCCTTGGGGCTGAACGCGGGAGTGACCAACCAGTACGTGTCCACGTAGCGCACCAGCAGCACGAACACCGCAAGCATCGCCAGCCGCGGCGCGTTCTGCTTCAGACGCCGCGACAGGAGCGAGGCGAACGGCAGGGCGAAGTGGAACAGCAACACCGCGAGGCCGACGTACTCCCACCCCCCCGCCAGGCGGTTCAGGTAGTAGGGGATCTCCTCGGGCAGGTTGCCGGCGTAGATGATCAGGAACTGCGAGAACGCGAAGTACGCCCACAGCATGACGAACGCGAGCATCAACTTGCCGAGGTCGTGAAAGCAGGTCACGCCGATGACGTCGGAGATCGGCTTGCGGTCGACGAGGCGCGCCGAGATCGCGATGGCGAAGGCCATCGCGCTGAGCAGCTGGCCGCCGGCGAACAACACGCCGTACATCGTCGAGAACCAGTGTGGCTCGAGCGACATCCCCCAGTCGACGGACGCGAAGGTGACCGTCAGCGCGTAGAGGACGATGCCGCCGCGGCTGAGCAGCGTCATCTTGCGGCCGAGCGACGGCGTGTGGCCGCGCGCGTCCTGCTGCTGCGACCAGCGGTTCAGGAAGAACATCAGCGTCAGCCAGACGACGAAGTAGCCCGCCGCGCGCATCAGGAAGAACGGCTCGTTCAAGTACGGGCTCTTGTGCTGCAGCACCTCGTCCTTGGCGACGGCGCTCGCGTGTGACCACTCGAACAGCTCGTGGACGCCGAAGGCGATCGGCACGAAGAGAAGGGCGAGCAGCGGCAGGGTCCGGGTGCCGGCCTCGAGCGTCCGCCGGATGCGCACACCCCAGGGGCCACCGGTGACGTGCTGGATCATGAGGATGACCAGCGAGCCGAGGGCGATGCCGATCCAGTAGAGGTAGGCGACGAGATAGGAGCGAAAGAACTGGGTCGGCGACTCCATCGCCGCGAAGCCGAGCGCCGCGAGGGCGATCAGCCCGACGACCAGCCCCAGGCGCCCGGTGCGCCGCAAGGGGTGATCCGCGGCCAGTTCGTAGTCGGCCGGATTGGCTGCTGCCTCAGGCATCGATCAATCCTCGAGATTCGCGCGCTCCGACGCCGGGACGTCGTCGAGCGAAGCGTGTTGGCTCAGTTGCAGGGCGCGGATGTAGGCGGCGATGGCCCAGCGGTCCGCGACCGGGATCTGGTGTGCGTACGACGGCATCACGCCGAATCCGTTGGTGACGGCGTTGACGAAGTAGCCGGGCGGCAGCGCGCGGACGCGGTCGCTGTGGAACGACTGCGGCTGCTTGTAGCCGCGCTGGACGATCATGCCACGGCCATAGCCGGCGCGGTCGTGGCATACGGAGCAGTAGATGTCGTAGCGCTCCTGGCCGCGCGCGAGGACCGTTGCATCGACCTCCATGGGGAACGCGGCGACGAACTGCGTGCCGTCGAGCCCGGTCTCGTAAGCCTCGTCCTCCTGCAGATGTCCACGCGCCACGGCGCCCTCGACGGGAGCACGGATACCGCGCCGGTCGCCGAAGAAGTCGGACTGCTCGTACGCTTCGATCTTCGGCTGGTCGTGCATGTCCTGCCGGCAACCCGCGAGGACGACCAACGCGAGGGCGCCCGTGGCGAGCGCCCACCATCGCCTGTTCGTTCTAGTCTTCAACTTCCGATACCTGCTGCGGCTGGAGGCGCGCGAGGAAGCCGCGCGTCTTCTCTTTGTCGAACTTCGGATCGGTCGCCTCGATGCAGAGGAAGAAGCCGTCCGACGAGGCGCGCTCGAAGTTCGGCGCGTTGAATACGGGGTGGTACGGCATCGGCAGGCCGTTCAGAGCGATCATCCCGACCACCGCCGACAGCGCACCGAAGAGGATGATGCACTCGAACGTCACCGGCACGAACATCGGCCAGGTGTGGAACGGCTTGCCGCCGAGGTTCAGCGGGTAGTCGATGACCGTGGTCCAGTACTGCAGGCCGTAGCCGAACAAGCCCCCGGCGATGCCGCCGAGCAGCACGATCAGCGGCAGCTTGTTGCCGTGCAGCCCGATCGCCTCGCAGACCTCCTCGATCGGGTAGGGGCTGTAGGCGTCGAGGTGGGTGTAGCCCTCGTCATGCGCCGCCTTGGACGCATCGATGAGCTCCTGCGGGGAGTTGAACTCGGCGATCATGCCGTAGAGCGTGCGCTCCATCACTCACTCTCCTCGAGCTTCGCTTCCGGAACCAGTGTGCGCATCTCGAAGATCGAGATCATCGGTACGAAGCGGATGAACAGGAACAGCAGCGTCGCGAACAAGCCGAGGCTGCCGATGAACGTCGAGTAGTCCCAGAAGGTCGGCACGTAGGAGCCCCACGACGAAGGCAGGAAGTCGCGGTGCAGGCTCATGACGATGATCACGAAACGCTCGAGCCACATGCCGATGTTGACCGACATCGCCACCAGGAACAGCAGCACCGTGTTGGCGCGGACCCGCCGCAGCCAGAGCGTCTGCGTCACCAGGACGTTGAAGAAGATCAGCGACCAATAGAACGGCGAGTAGGGGCCGACGAAGCGCGTGTTGAGCAACTGCAGCTCGAAGATGCTGCCGCTGTACCACGCCATGAAGACCTCGACCGCGTAGCCGTAAGCGACGAACAAGCCCGTCCACAGCATCACCTGCGCCATCAGATCGATGTGGCGCATCGTGATGAAGTCCTCCATGCCGTAGACGCGCCGCAGCGGGATCGCGATGGTCAGCACCATCGCGAAGCCGGCGTAGATGGCGCCGGCGACGAAGTACGGCGGGAAGACCGTGGCGTGCCAGCCCGGCACGATGCCGATCGCGAAGTCGAAGGAAACCACCGTGTGCACCGACAACACCAGCGGCGTCGACAGTCCGGCGAGCAGCAGGTACGCCGTCTCGTAGCGGTGCCAGTGGCGCGCCGAGCCGCGCCAGCCCATGGCGAACAAGCCGTAGATCTGCGCCTGGAGCTTCGACTTGGCGCGATCGCGCAGCGTCGCCAGATCGGGAAGCAGCCCGACGTACCAGAACAGCAGCGACACCAGGGTGTAGGTGGAGATGGCGAACACGTCCCAGACCAGAGGGCTGCGGAAGTTCGGCCACATCAGCATCGAGTTCGGGTACGGGAGCAGCCAGTAGGCGACCCACGGACGACCCGCGTGGATGATCGGGAAGAGGCCGGCACAGGCGAGGGCGAACAGCGTCATCGCCTCGGCGAAGCGGTTGATCGACGTGCGCCACTCCTGCCGGAAGAGCAACAGGATCGCCGAGATGAGCGTACCGGCGTGACCGATACCGATCCACCAGACCAGGTTGATGATCGCGAAGGCCCAGCCCACGGGGACGTTGATGCCCCAGATGCCGACGCCCTCGACGAACAGGTAGGCGATCGATACCAGCAGCAGCTGCAGCAGCGTGAAGGCGACGGCGAAGCCGATCCACCAAGCTCGCGGCTGGGTTCCGCCCAGGACGACGTCGGAGATCTTGGCGGTGACCGACCCGAAGGAATGGCCAGGCGCGAGGATCGGAACGTCTTCGGGAAGCGTCGTTTTCGATGTCGTATCCTCCATGGTTCAGCTCGCGTGGTTGCGCCGGCCCTCAGGCATCCCCGATCTCGGGATTCGGGTTCTTGAGAGACGCCAGGTAGCTCGTTCGCGGCCGGGTGTTGACCGCATCGAGGATCGTGTAGTTCCTCGGGTCCTTCTTGGCCATCGCCACCTGGCTCGTGTCGTCGTTGATGTCGCCGAAGGTGATCGCCTCGGCGGCACACACCTGCTGGCAGGCGGTCCGGATCTCGCCGTCGGCGATCTTGCGGCCCTCGCGCTTTGCCTGGATGCGCGCGTAGTTGATGCGCTGCACGCAGTACGTGCACTTCTCCATGACGCCGCGGCTGCGCACGGTGACGTCGGGGTTGCGCTGCAGCTTCGTCTGCTCGGTGTTCCAGTCGGCGTATAGGCGGAAGTTGAAACGACGCACCTTGTACGGACAGTTGTTGGAGCAATAGCGCGTGCCGACACAGCGGTTGTACACCATGTCGTTGAGGCCCTCGTCGCTGTGGACCGTCGCATTGGCCGGGCACACCGGCTCGCAGGGCGCGTTCTCGCACTGCACGCAGGCCAGCGGCTGGTGATGAATCGACGGATTGTCGAGGTCGCCTTCGAAGTAGCGGTCGATGCGGATCCAGTGCATCTCGCGACCGACCGAAACCTCCTCCTTGCCGACGATGGGGATGTTGTTCTCCGCCTGGCAGGCGATCGCACAAGCGTTGCAGCCGATGCAGGCGTTGAGGTCGATCGTCATGCCCCAGGCGTAGCCGGTGTACTCGTAGTCGGGGTACATCGACATCTCGACGTGGTGCTCGCCCTCGTGAACGAAGTGCGGGTGCTTCTCGTACTTGGCGAGCGTCGCCTGGCGCACGAGATTGCGTCCCTCCATGCTGTGGTGGTCCTGGGTGCAGGCGATCCGGTGCATCGCGCCCGTAGCCGCCACCTCCACCCGCGTCCCCGACCACGGAGCCGACGCCGTGCGCAGCGCGTAGGCGTCGAAGCCGCAACCGTTCGCGATTTCACCGCCGCGGCGACGGCCGTAGCCGAGGTGCACGGTGATGACGCCGTCCGCCTGCCCGGGGAGGATCCACACCGGCGCATCCACCGAATGCTTGCCGGCGGTCAGCGTGACGACCTGCTCGTTGGCGAGCCCCAGGCGCGACGCCAGCGCCGGGCTCATCAGCGCGGCATTGTCCCAGGTGAGCAGCGTCATCGGCCGCGGCAGCTCCTGCAGCCAGCCGTTGTTCGCGTAGCGTCCGTCGTACGCCGCCGGATCGGGACGGAACAGGACCTCGACGTCACCACCCGCCGCGGCGGCGCCCATCTTCCCCGCCGCCGGAACCGGTGCGGCGGCACGGTCCGCCGGCCGCGTCGCCGTCGGCGTGCGGCCCATCTCGCTGTGGTGGGCCCGCCAGTTCGCCCGCAGCGCGACCTTCTGCGGGCCGAATTCGCTCTCGGGGATCACGCCGTCGTGGAGCCAGCGGCGCCACATCTTCTCGAAGGCGTCGCCATCGCTGCCGGTCTCGCGCTTCCAGTGATCGCGGACGCGCTCGTAGCCCGACCGCATCGGTTCGTCCTGGAACAGCCCGAGCACCTCGTGCACGGTCTTGCCCTCGTACAGCGGAGCGATGAGCGGCTGGATGATCGACGCGGTACCGTCGAAGGCGCGCACGTCGCTCCACGACTCGAGGAAGTGCGCCTCCGGGATCTGCCAGTGACAGAGCTGCGAGGTCTCGTCGTCGTGTGCAGCGAGGTGGGCACGCAGGCCGACCTTCTCGAAGTGCTTGGCGAACTGGAGATCCGCCGGCGCGTCGTACACGGGGTTGCCGCCGAGGACGAACAACGCCTCGACTTTGCCCGCCTCCATGTCGGCGACGAGCTCGCGCAGCGAGTCGCCGTGCACCTGCGGATCGGCCTCCGCCGTGCGGGTGTAGAGCACCGTGGCGCCGGCGTTGCCGAGGGCGTGATTGATGCGGTGTGCGAAGGCGTGCACGACCGGCGACTGATACTCGCCGGGCACGACCAGCGAGGTACCCTTGTGCGCCTTCAGGTCGGCGACCAGCTTGTCGACCCACCCCTGCAGCGCCTCGATCCCCTCGGGGGCGGGAGCGTCGAGGCCGAGGCCACGCGCCACGGCGAAGGCCACCGACTCGATCGGCGCCGGGCCGAGCGGCACGCGGTGGTCGGCCGCAGCGCCGGTGAGCGACGGAATCGACTCGACGACGTAGAGGCGGTTCATCGGCGCACCGCCCTTTTCGACCTTGCGCCGCCGCGTGAAGTCGCGCGTGTGGCGCACCGAGCCGGGCCCGACGGACAAGAAGTCCGCGTCGAGCGAGAGAATCACGTCGGCCTTGTCGAAGCGGTAGCGGGAGTCGACAATC
>CALJUJ010000027.1 GCA_937975525.1 uncultured bacterium | reverse complement strand
CCGACGAACACGCCGGTCCCGCCGACCGCGACGAATACCCCCGTCGCCACGGCGACACCGACTCCGGCCGTCGCGCCGCGCGTCGACGCCGGCGAGGCCACCGGCGCCCCGGGCGCGGTGGTTTCCGTTCCGGTGAGCTTGTCCGCCAGCAATGGCGTCGTCGTCGCCACCTCGACCGACCTGAGCTACGACCCGACCCAGGTGCGCGGCGTGATGGAAGGCGAGAATCCGGATTGCACGATCGATCCGAGCATCGGGGCCGGTACGGCCGCGGACAAGATGCTGTTGCTGTCGATCCTCCAGGACGGCGGCGTCGAGACGGTCCGCATCGGAGTCATCAGCTTCGCCAACGCGAATGTCCTTCCCGACGGGCCGCTGTTCACCTGCAACTTCGAGATCCAGGCCGGCGCGACCGCCGGGGCCAAGGTCCTCGACAACACGCCAGGGGCGTCGGATGCAGCCGGTAACGAGCTGGCCGCCCTCGGTGACGACGGCACGATCAACGTCGAGGTCGTGGTCGCCGAGCCGCAGATCGACGTCGGCAACGCGAGCGGCGCACCGGGCGCGACCGTGTCCGTACCCGTGGCCCTCGTCGACGGCGGTGGCGAGGTGGTCGCCACCTCGAACGACATCGCCTACGACTCGACCCAGGTGCGCGTGGCGATGGTCGGCGGAAATCCCGACTGCACGATCGACCCGAGCATCGGTTCGGGCTCGGCCGCCGACAAGATGCTGTTGCTGTCGACCCTCGATGGCGCCGGTGACGAGAAGATCCTGCGCGTCGGCGTGATCAGCTTCGCCAACTCGAACGTCATCCCCGACGGAACGTTGTTCGCATGCAACTTCGAGATCCAGGCCGGGGCGACCGAAGGTGCCAAGACGCTGGCGAACACGCCGGGTGCCTCGAACGCAGACGGCATGGACATCTCGGTTGGTGGTGCGGACGGAAGCATCACGGTCGGCGGCGGACCTGGCGTTACCATCGACGTAGGTAGCGCGACGGGCGGGCCGGGCGACGTGGTCGCGGTGGCCGTGACGCTCGCGAACGGCGGCGGCAACGTCGCGGCGACCTCCACCGACATCACGTACGATCCGGCCCAGGTGCGCGTGGTCATGAACGGCGCCAATCCGGACTGCACGATCGATTCGTCCATCGGTGGCGGTACGGCGGCCGACAAGATGCTGCTCCTGTCCATTCTGAACGGCAGCACCGAAACGGTGCGCGTCGGCGTGATCAGCTTCACGAACTCGAATCCGATCCCCGACGGTACGCTGTTCTCGTGCAATTTCGAGATCCAAGCTGGGGCGACCGCGGCGGTCGACCCGCTGACCAACACGCCGGGCGCATCGGACGCCGATGGTAACGACCTCGACGGGGTCAGCGGCGCTGACGGCTCGATCACGATCGATACGGTCGTCGTCCCGGGGATGCCGGCGATCGGCGTCGGCAGCGCATCCGGCATGCCCGGCGATACCGTGCCGATCCCGGTCACGCTGGGCGGCATGGCGGGGTCGGTCGTCGCGACCTCGACGGACATCGTCTACGACAAGACGCAGGTCTCGGTGGCATTGAACGCGAGCAACCAGCCGGACTGCACGATCGACCCGAGCATCGGGTCGGGAACCACGGCCGGCAAGATGCTGCTGGTATCGGTGCTCGACGGGCCAGGGCCCAACGAGGAGACGCTGCGCGTCGGCGTCATCAGCTTCACGAACGCCGAGCTGATCCCCGACGGTCCGATCTTTTCTTGCAACTTCGACATCGACCCACTCGCCTCCCAGGGTGACAACACACTGATGAACATTCCCGGCGGTTCGGATGCCGACGGCAACGACCTCGACGACGTCGAGGGCGAGGACGGCACGATCTCGGTTCTCTGAACCCAGGTCGTGGCTGCGGCGAAGCGAACCGAGCTCGGGCAAAGGGCTCCGAAGGAGAGGAATCGAATATGGGGAACTCGAACATGCGTTGGGCACCGGCTCTGTTGGCCGCCTTGGCGGTTTGGATGGTCGCTCCCAGTCTCGTGAGCGCCCAACTCCAGGGTGACTGCAACGAGAACGGATCGGTTTCGATCGGCGAGGTGGTCACCTGCTCGAACATCTTCCTCGCCAAGGCCCCGCTCGAGTCCTGCCCCGAGTGCGACCAGAACGCCAACCAGACCGTTTCGATCGGCGAGGTTCAAGGAGCGGGGAACTGCTTCTCGAACCCCGGGGGCACCAGCTGCCGCATGATCACGCCGGCGGCTTCGCCCACCCCGACGCCGACGAATACGCAATTCCTCCCGACGGCGACGAATACGCCTGCCCCGCCGACCGCGACCGACACCCCGGTTCCGCCGACGGCCACGAATACGGCCGTGCCGCCGACGGCGACGAACACACCCGTCCCGACGGCCACGGCTACCGCAACCTTCACCGAGACTCCGGAGCCGACGGCGACGCCGACCGAGGAGCCTTCCGACGGCATCACGCTCGACGTCACCCTCCGACCTCCAGGCGGTACGTCGGGGAATTGCCGTGGGACCTGCTCCGGCGGCAGCAGCGACGGCTTGAGCTGCGGAGTCAACAACAACTGCCCGGGCGGCACGTGTGCCGGCCCCAAGACCTGCGTCGGCGGTCCCTTCGACGGCAACAGCTGCACCAGCCCGAATCAGTGCACCACGTGCCGCGGCAACTTCACGGGTGACCCGGACGGGTCTTGCGCCATCATCCAGGGCAACCTGGTGAAGGTGGTGATCGCGCCGAATGGCGTGTGTGCTCCGCGCTCCAACCCCGATGTTCCGTGCGCCAGCACGGCCGAGTGCCCCTTTGGAAAGACTTGCGAGCTGCCGGGATTCCGGATGACCATCGACAGCGAGTCGGACGCCGACGGCGTGCGCATGGTCACGGTCGACCCGGACAGCTTCAGCCTGCCGCCGGCGCCGGTCCCGATCGGTGGATTCACGGCCTGCATCAGCGCTGGCGGCGAGGGCGTGGGCTTCCTCGACTGTGACGGTGGCGAGCCTGGCATCGATGTCAACCTGGGCCAGGACCACAACACCACGCCCGGTTCGGCCGGCAACAGCGGCGTTGGCGTGAGCGGCTTCGCCGACGATCCCAACTGCGACATGCCGATCATGACGCAGGCAGGAACGCTCGATTTTCCGTGCCTCGAGGGGTCGAAGACCTGTAGCGGTGGCGACAACGACCAGCAGCGATGCGATTCGGTCGCCGACTGCCCCGGCGGTACGGCGTGTACTCCTTGCGCCCAGAACGACCCGCCGAACTTCGGCCACGAAGGCATCTGCAACAGTGGTGTCCGCACCACGCTGGAGGGAACCTTCGATGCCGGCGATCTATTCGTTGTCCTTCCGCTGGCCATCGTACAGCTGCAAGACAACGAGCGCGGGCCGGATGGCCTACCATGTACCGACGACGACACGCCGGCGGAGGCTGCTGCCTCCGTTCCTGTGGTCCTGAGCACCGGAACGAACAGTGTCCGCATCTTCGACGCCAACAACAATTCGATCTTGCAGGTGGCCCCGGAGGCACGCTGCGGCTTTGCGGATTGCGTCGCCCAGGTGCAGGGCATGCCCCTCAGCTGTTCCGAGCTCGATGCGACGGGCGACATTTCGGGGGCCGCCTTCGGTGGAGGTTTCCCAGCGCTCGACATCCAGGTCACCAACGATATCGCGACGACGTTCAACTTCGTGATTCAGAGTAGCGAGTTCGTCGACTAGGCCTCGGGCCAACAGCAATCGATTGCAGCGGTGACGAAGGAGGGTGGCGGAGAATTTGCCACCCTCCTTTGCGTTGGCGCACCGCTCACTGGGCAGTAAAGCGACGAACGCTCGTTGTGGACCCAGCCTGAGTCATGAATGATCCTCGCAGACTCGGCCTGACCAGTTCGGTATGCCTCGTCGTTGCCAACATGATCGGCGCCGGCGTGTTCACCACCAGCGGCTTTCTCATTGCCGACCTGGGCTCGCCGGCCTGGG
>CALJUJ010000026.1 GCA_937975525.1 uncultured bacterium | reverse complement strand
TTCTTCGACCTCCACCTGAACGACGACCTCACGGTGACGATTCCGGATCGCCTACACGACACCGCGCATCAGGATGCGATGCGCAAGGTGCTGGTACCACCTCCGGCGACGAGCGCAGACACGATCGTGGCGGCCATGGGCGGCACCTACTATCCGCAAGAGGCCCCGGGCATGCCGAGCTTCGTCGCGGAGGGCGGTCGATTCGAAACGGGCGACCCCCTCTACATCATCGAAGTGATGAAGATGTTCAACAAGGTCTACGCTTCGTTTTCGGGTACCATCGACAAGATCGTCGTTGGCGACAGTGCCGTCGTCGTCAGCAAGGGACAACCGCTGTTCAAGGTGACTCCCGACGAGGAGATCGTCACCGAAGACCCCGCCGAGAAGCAGAAGCGCCGACAAGAGAACACGACCTCGTACCTCGAGCGCCTGTTCTGAGCTTGCACGTGCAAACACCACAAGGAGCAAGCCACCGCGGCTTAGGAGAATGGCAATGGCAGACGAACGAGCCGATCGAAAGCTTTGGGAAGACCTGGCCGCCAAAGAGCTCAAGGGCGGTTCGCTCGACGACCTGACCTGGCACACCCCGGAGGGAATCGACGTCGCACCGCTGTACTCCTCTCAGGACGTCGCCGAGCTCGAGTTCTTGGACTCGGTTCCGGGCAGCTTCCCGTTCGTACGCGGACCGCGGGCGACCATGTACACGGGCCGACCCTGGACGATTCGCCAGTATGCGGGTTTCTCCACGGCCGAGGAGTCGAACGCATTCTATCGCGCGAACCTGGCCGCGGGGCAGATGGGCCTATCCGTCGCGTTCGACCTCGCCACGCATCGCGGCTACGACAGCGACCATCCTCGCGTGACCGGCGACGTCGGCAAGGCCGGGGTAGCGATTGATTCGGTCGAAGACATGAAAATTCTCTTCGACGGGGTGCCGCTCGACCGGATGTCCGTGTCGATGACCATGAACGGCGCCGTGCTCCCCGTTCTCGCGAGTTTCATCGTTGCCGGAGAAGAGCAAGGGGTGAGCCCTGACAAGCTCACCGGGACGATTCAGAACGACATTCTCAAAGAGTTCATGGTGCGCAACACCTACATCTACCCGCCGACGCCGTCGATGCGGATCGTCGCCGACATCATCGAGTACACGAGTCAGAACATGCCGAGATTCAACTCGATTTCGATCTCGGGCTATCACATGCAAGAAGCCGGGGCGACGTGCGACCTCGAGCTCGCGTTCACCATCGCCGACGGGCTGGAGTACGTGCGTGCCGCACTGTCCAAGGGACTCGACATCGATGCTTTCGCGGGCCGCCTGTCCTTTTTCTTCGCAATCGGCATGAACTTCTACATGGAGGTCGCCAAGCTTCGTGCCGCTCGCCTGCTCTGGGCAACTCTGATGAAGCGCGATTTCCAGCCCAAGAAGGCAGCATCCATGATGCTGCGAACGCACTGCCAAACGTCCGGCGCCAGCCTCACCGAGCAGGATCCCTACAACAACGTGATTCGTACCACGGTCGAAGCGATGGCTGCAGTCATGGGCGGCACCCAAAGTTTGCACACCAACGCGTTCGACGAAGCGATTGCATTGCCGACCGACGCTTCGGCACGCATCGCACGCAATACGCAGCTCGTTTTGCAGCTCGAAACCGGGATCCCCAAGGTCGTCGATCCCTGGGGCGGCTCGTTCTTCATGGAATCGTTGACACACGCACTCGCACGCAAGGCGCTGACGATCATCGACGAGGTCGAAGAGCTCGGCGGAATGACCAAGGCGATCGAATCGGGGATGCCGAAGCTTCGTATCGAGGAAGCAGCCGCGCGCCGCCAGGCGCGCATCGATCGCGGCGAGGATGTGATCGTCGGCGTCAACAAGTACAAGCTCGATGAAGAGCCGACCGTCGACATCCGTGCGATCGACAACACCGCAGTGCGCAAAGCCCAGGTGGAGCGCCTCGAACGAATCCGTCGTGAACGCGACGCCAAGAAGGTGGAGCAATCTCTGAATGCATTGACGGAAGCCGCCGAGTCGGGCGCGGGAAACCTCTTGGCTCTCGCCGTCGAGGCCGCGCGCGCTCGGGCTTCCGTAGGCGAGATCTCCGAGGCGCTGGAGAAGGTCTGGGGCCGCTACCACGCGCAGATTCGCTCGATCGCCGGCGTCTACGGGAGCCAGTTCTCCGGCGACGAGTCGTGGCAGGAACTGGAGAAGGAGATCGAGGCCTTCCTCGAGAGTCACGGTCGACGCCCGCGCATGCTCGTCGCCAAGGTTGGGCAGGACGGACACGACCGCGGCGCCAAGGTGATCGCCAGCGCCTTCGCCGACCTGGGCTTCGACGTCGACGTCGGCACCCTCTTCCAGACCCCGGACGAGGTCGCTCGCCAGGCCGTGGAGAACGACGTGCACATCGTCGGAGTCTCGACCCAAGCGGGGGGCCACCTGACCCTCGTTCCGCAGATCATCGAGGAGCTGCGGAAACAGGGTGCCGACGACATCATCGTCACCGCGGGCGGCGTGATCCCGCAACAGGACTACGGCTTTTTGCGAGACGCGGGGGTGAAGGAAATCTTCGGACCGGGGACGCAAGTTCCGGACGCGGCACGGCGCATCCTGGCGCTGCTGAACCCCGAAAACGAAGCGTGAGCCGTCCGTGTTGAGCAGACGCTGCCGGCGCCGCGCGACAAGGGGCCGTGGATGAGCGCCCCCTTCGCTTCCGTCGACGAGCTGGTCGCAGGCCTCCGCGCCGGCGAACGCCGTGCGCTCGCCAAGGGCATGAGGGTGATCGAGAGCACTCGCCCGGACCACCAAGAACGCGCGCAGCGCGTCCTCGAGCAGGTCTTGCCCGACAGCGGCAAGGCCACACGCGTGGGCATCAGCGGAGTACCCGGCGTCGGCAAGAGCACGTTCATCGAAGCGTTTGGGACGTATCTGACATCAATCGGCAAGCGAGTTGCGGTGCTCGCGGTGGACCCTTCGAGTGCTCGTTCCGGCGGCAGCATTCTCGGCGACAAAACCCGCATGGTGAATTTGTCGGCCAATCCAGCAGCATTCATCCGACCAAGCCCGTCGGCCGGCTCGCTCGGCGGTGTTGCCCGGCGGACACGCGAGGCCAGCCTCGTATGCGAGGCTGCCGGCTACGACGTGATCCTCGTCGAGACGGTTGGGGTCGGACAATCCGAGATCACGGTGGCGTCGATGGTCGACTTCTTTCTCGTTCTCATGCTCGCCGGCG
>CALJUJ010000025.1 GCA_937975525.1 uncultured bacterium | reverse complement strand
ATCGCTCTTCGGCCTACGTGCTCGAGACCTGCAATCGCCACTGGGCATGGCGCCGTGTCGACGAGCTTGCGAGCCTTTCGAACCACGTCACCCTGGGCAGTGATTGGCAGATGCTTTCCGAGGGATTCGTCGAGCACGCCGTCGCGCGCGGCTGGTGGCCGGCGGCATCGCGCGACCGATTCGACGTGGCCGCGGCCTGCCGCGATTCGTCGCTCGTGCCGCCGTCGATCTCGAGCGGACGCCACGGCCGCACGTGCGAGCTGCTCGACCGCGACCGCGGCCACGTCGACGTCGCGACGCTGCGAGCCGCGCTCCGCGATCACTACGGTCAGCTCGCGCCGAGCGTCGACATCAGCGGCCTGCGTCCGGAGGACGTCAGCGTCTGCATGCACGCGGAACCGGTCGGCACGACGACCGCGAGCCTGATCGTCGCGCCGCCGCCCGACGAGGTGGAGCCGCTGGTCGCCTGGGCGAGCCTCGGGTCGCCGTGTTGCAGCGTCTTCGTGCCACTGCGGCTGGACGCCGAGCTACCGGCATCCATGACGGTCGGGGCGGACACGCCCGCGGCGGACTCGTTGTGGTGGCAGTGCAAGCGCCTCGTCCGCTGGGTCGAGAAGGATTGGGCGACGCGCCTGTCACCGCTGCGCACGGAGCTCGATGCCATCGAGGAGGAAGCTGGGCAGGCGATGTCCGCGGCGATCGCTCAGGGCGACGCGGAGACGGCAGCGCGCGCCAGCGCCGCCACCGTCGCTGCCCTCGAGCGGGTGATCGCGGCGACGCTCGCCGGCGAGTCGGAATGACGCGGCAGGTCGAATCGACGCGCTCGTTTCCTGGGCGCAAGCTCGTCGCCGCGGCGGTGCTGGTGGTGCTGGTGTGGTGGGCAGAGAGCGAGCTGCAGCTCAGCCGCCAGCTCGAGCCGGACGCCATCCGCGGATGGCTCGAAGCCGCCGGCCCGGCAGCGCCACTGCTGTTCATGGCGGTGATGGCGAGCGCCATCGTCGTCAGCCCGATTCCCACCCTTCCGCTCGACATCGCCGCGGGGACGTTCTTCGGCCCGTTGCTCGGCACGGTGTACGCCGTGACCGGCGCATTGCTGGGCTCGGTCATCAGCTTCGCGATCGCCCGATTCCTCGGCCGCGATGCGGTGGCAAAGCTCCTCGGCGGTCACATCAGCTTCTGCGAAACGTGCTCGAATCATCTCCTGTTCGGCGTCGTGCTCGTCTCGCGCCTGGTGCCCGTGGTGTCGTTCGACCTGGTCAGCTACGGCGCCGGGCTGACGCGCATGTCCGTCGGCGCCTTCGCCCTGGCGACCGGCATCGGCATGATTCCGCTCACCTACCTGTACGTCGCCTTTGGGGCGGCCGTGGTCGCGCGACCCGAACTGGCCATCGGCCTTGGCCTCCTGTTCGTGGCCTCGTTCCTGCTGTTACCGCGCCTGATCGAGCGCTACGACCTGCTCGGCCTGCGCAAGCACTTCCGCCACTGAGCGGCGGAGCGCGACGCCGCAGAGCTTCGCAGAGACCGGCCTTGATCCTTCGAGTATTTACTCTAAGAGTAATGCCATGGAATTTTCGGTCACGGAAACGGCCGAGCGGACCGGCACCACGGTCGATACGATCCGCTACTACCAGACGATCGGCCTCCTCCACGGTCCGCGCCGCGAAGGACGCAACGCCGTCTACGACGACAGTCACGTCGAGCGGCTCGAACGCATCCGGGCGCTCGCGGATCGCGGCTTCTCGCTCAAGGCCATCCGCGCCCTGCTCGAGCTCGGCGACGGCGGCGACGCCGACAAGCTGCTGCTCGCCGCGCTCGAGCAGAGCGCCATCGAGACTCGCTACTCCGCCGCCGACCTCGCCCGCGAGGTCGACGTGCCCAAGGCGATCCTCGCCTCGATCGAGCGCTCGGGCCTGCTCGACGAAGGCATCGGCGAAGACCCGGCGAAGAAGTTTTCCCAAGGCGATCTCGAGATCGCTCGCGGCGCACGACGGCTGCTGCGCTACGGGTTCCCGATCACCCGCTTGATCGGGCTCGCCCTGAAACACGACCGCGGGGTGCGGCGCGTGGTCGACGAGACGATCGATCTCTTCGACGAGCACGTGCGCAAGGCCAGCGGCGGCTCCGAGGACCCGGAGGCCGTCGCCGAAGCATTTCGCGAGCTCCTGCCGGTCACCACGGCGCTGGTGGCGCATCACTTCCAGCGCACTCTCATCAACCGCGCGCTGAAGCGCCTCAAGAAGAGCGGCGAGAAGCGCGCACTGGAAGCTGCGGTCAGCGAAGCCAACCGCACGCGCATCGGATTCCGTTGGAAATGAGCCTTCCCCAAGACAACGAGAAGCGGCGCTTCGTCGAGAACATGTTCGACCAGATCGCGCCGCGCTACGACCTCGTCAACCGCGTCATGACCTTCGGCATCGACCAGCGCTGGCGCCGGCGCGCCGTGCGCGGCCTCGAGGTCGGCCGCGGCGACCGCGTCATCGACCTCGGCTGCGGCACCGGCGACCTGATGGAAGAGGTCGCCCGCACCGGCGCCACGCCGGTCGGGGCCGACGTCTCCTTCGAGATGATGGTCAACGGCCGCCGCCGCATGGGCCACCTTCCCTTCCTCCGCGCCGACGCCCAGCAACTACCCTTCGCCGACGCCAGCTTCGACGCCGCCATCTCCGGGTTCGCGTTGCGCAACTTCACGTCGATCCCCGACGCCCTCCGCGAGACCGCGCGCGTGCTCAAGCCAGGCGGCAGATTGGCGATCCTCGAGGTCAACGTGCCCGATTCACGGATCCGGCGAGCTCTGTTCCAGGCCCACTTCACGCGCATCGTGCCCTGGATCGGGCGGCTGTTCTCGCGCGGCTACGCCTACGACTACCTCGCCGCCTCGACGGTTTACCTGCCGCGCTTCCCCGAGTTCAGCCGCCAGCTCGGCGAGCTCGGCTTCGACGACGTCCGCCAGCAGATCCTCCTCGCCGGGGCGGCGCAGA
>CALJUJ010000024.1 GCA_937975525.1 uncultured bacterium | reverse complement strand
CCTTGAGCTCCACCTGCTCGCGCCCGTCGGCGCTGCGCACGTGGAAGGTCTGTGGGATCAGGTTCGTCAGAAACCGCCGCAGCAGGGCAAGCGCCTGCGAGTCCTCCTGCAGCATGCCGACGGGACGCTCGTGGCTGTCGAGGACTTCCCAGGTATCGCGCAGCAGAGACGAGAATCCCCGGCGGCGCAGGGTGCCGACATGCGCGCCATCGCGCTTGTCGACCACGTCGTAGGCAGCGCTGAAGTCGATGATCGAGCGCGCCGCGATCGTCAGCAGCTCCTGGCGCTGCTCCTCGTCGGAATAGATGCGGATGTCCTCGCGCAGCCGAAACGCCTTCTGCGACGAGAAGCCGATCACCCGGCCGCTGCCGTCGTAGACGTGAAAAGCGGCGCCGAACAGCTTCAACACCTTGCGGCGAATCGTGAACGTCGTCTGCTCGAACAGGTCGGACATCGCCTCCTCCGTATCCCCGGACGCCGCCCCAGGGCAACCGACGCACAGCGGAAACGCAGCGCTCCCTCGAAACCTCCCCCTGACCCCCTCCTTCGTAAGGAGGGGGGATTGCTCGGCTCGCGTTGCCGCACGCCTACCGAGCTCGCTTCGCACGCCTGTCCGCAGCCACCCGCCCGACTAACGAAGTCCCCCCTCCTTACCAAGGAGGGGGCTAGGGGGAGGTAGAATTGATCGGTTCGCACCGGACAAACCACGCCGTCGCTCCTCTCCGATTCAGCAGCTCCCACCGACGAGCGCAGCGTCGATCGCCTCCGCGACCCCGTCGCTCGCAGAACCAGCCCGCCCGCGCGCTCCCCTCAATTCCCGCGCCGCGTCGTCGCCACCGATGCGACCCAGCGCCCACGCCGCATGCACCCGCACCAGCGGCGACGGATCCGACGACAAACACCGCCCAAGAGCTGCAACTGCTTCCGGATTGCCGGTGTTGCCGAGCACCACGGCGACGTTGCGTGCCAACCCTTCACGCCTGGCACGCCGCACCGCGCTGCCGCGGAAGTGCTCGCGAAACCGTTCGTCGTCGAGCGCCAACAGGTCGGGAAGATAGGGCGTGTAGCGCTCGTCTGGCGGCGCTGGCGGACGCTGCTTCTCGTTCCACGGGCAGACCTCCTGGCAGACGTCGCAGCCGAACACCCAGTTGCCGAGCCCTTCGCGCATCGCCTCCGGAATCGCGCCGCGGTGCTCGATCGTCCAGTACGAGATGCAGCGCCGCGCATCGAGGCGATAGCCCGGCTCGAGGGCGCCGGTCGGACAGTCGGCGAGACACGTCGTGCACGTACCGCAGTGCTCCTCCGCCGGACCGTCGGGCTCGATGTCTGCCGTGGTCAGCACCTCGGCCAGAAAGAACCACGACCCGTGCGCACGATGCAGGAGATTGGTGTTCTTGCCGAACCAGCCGATGCCCGCAGCGGCCGCCCAATCGCGCTCGAGCACCGGTCCCGAGTCGACGTACGTGCGATGCCCGACGCCCGGCACGAGCTCCCGCAAGGCGGCCGTGAAACCCTTCAGTCGCTTGCGCAGCACGTCGTGGTAGTCACGGCCGACGGCGTAGGCGGCGATGCGCCCACGCAACTCGCGGCGCCAGTCGAACGGCGGCGCCGGCGGCGGTGCATAGCGAATCCCGAGCGAGATGATCGTCCGCACGCCGCCGAGGATCAGCGCCGGGTCGAGACGCTTGGCGAGACCTCGCTCGAGATAGTCCATCCCCGCGGCATCGCCGCGAGCGATCCAGCCGCGCAACGCTTCGCCATGCGACGGCGGCCCGGCGGCGGCGAACCCGCACAAGTCGAAGCCGGCCTCCGCCGCCGCGACCCGCAACGCGGACTTGATCGTCGCCATCGCGGCGGCGCGGCGATCAGCGACCCGCCGGGTGCGGCACGTCGCCGCACTTGTCGAGGTAGTCGACGAGCATCTGCTTGACGAGATCGTCGACGCCCGGGACGTCCTTCGGGACGCCGCCGTAGATCGCCGCCGACTTCGGCTTGTCGACCGGCGGATCGAGTGCGTAGGCGACGGCGTCGGCGAGATCGGCGGCGAAGCGCTCGACGACCCCGGGCTGCGTTTGCGGACGCGTCACGCACATGTGGATCGCGTTCGGGTACTGCTGCCCGTTGAAACGCCAGCCGCGCGTCTTCATGAAATCGTTGACGTGATAGATGTCGAAGCGCTCCGAGGTGAACGAGAAGCAGAACGTCGGCTTGCCCATCATGCGCAGCTCGGGGTGGGCCAGCACCGCTTCCTGCATGGCGAACGCGGTGCGGAAGATCGCCTCGGCGTAGCGCAGGTAGCCCTCGCGCCCGAGGCTCACCATCGACGCCCAGGTCGCTGCCAAGAGACCACCCGAGCGGCTGCCGGCGATCCCCGGGGAGTTGTACTTCCCGCCGGGCCAGTCGGGGGTCATGAAGTAGACGTGGTCGCGGAAGCTCTTGTCACGGTAGAGCAAGACCGACGTGCCCTTGAGGCCGAAGCCGTACTTGTG
>CALJUJ010000023.1 GCA_937975525.1 uncultured bacterium | reverse complement strand
GAATGATCTCGGCCGTGCTCAGTGCGAGGCGTGCGTACGCAACGGCAGCGAGAACGTCCTGCCTGCTGATGTGCGGATAGTCCTTCAAGATTTCGTCGATCGATACGTCGGCGGCGATCTTCTCGAGAATCGATTCGCCCGTGTTCGGGGTTCCACGGATCACGGGCTTGCCGCACATCACCTCTGGATGAATTGTGATGTCGTTGGTTCGCTCCATCGGGTACTCCGCAGCAAGTCCTCGCTGCAGGCGAGGGCAAGTCGGCGAGGAGAATCCGTCCAGATGCCGATGTTCTGCCAATCAACTCAGAGGCACTCGTCGAGGAAAAAGGTGAAGTGCGTAGGTGCAGCTCCGCCATCGGGGGCGGCGCTCGCCAGTAGTCTCTCACCGCGAGAGCGGAGTTCCGCATGGTGGCGATCGTGATCGAACATGCGCGGTGCTTGCTTGATGATCGAGCTCTCGGTGTAGTTCGCCGTTCCGAGTCGGCGAGGGATGGGGATCGAGACGCAGGATGTCTCGCATCGGCGGGCAACGCACGAGAATTCAGTCGTCGATCACGATTGATGCGTTCCGGGGCAGACGGCGTCCGCAACGTGGTGTCGCCGTTCACTGGCCGAACAACCGCCGAATGGCCTCCCTGATCACCGCCTCGGCGCGCGAGCGGCCCAGCTTCTGGTCGCGTCGTAGCCGATCCCACATTTCGAACGAGGCGAACGCGTCGATGGCGTGCAGAGTCTCGCTCGAAACGTGCTCGAGCTCCTTGGCAAACAGGTGCTCGAGCTCGCTGCGTAGGAGCGTGGCGAGCTGTGCGCGACCCTGGTCAATCTGCTCGGGCCTGCTCGCTGCCACCCGGCGGAAGGGCGCGATGTGATCGAAGATCTCGGCCCGCTTGTGGACCAGCGCCTTCAGGCGGGAATCGAAGCTTCCCTCGGGTGGCACCAGCTTCAGCAGCAGCGGAGCGACCTCGCTCTGCAGCCTGGCGGTCATGTCCGCGTGGAGTGTGTCCATGTCGGCGAAATGGCGAAAGACCGTGCGTTCGCCCACCTTGGCGCGTGCCGCCAGCTGATCTGCGGTGGGCGGGACCTGGTTCTCACGAATCAACTCGTACAGGGCCTGCAAGATCTTGTCGCGGTTTTCGCGCCCGCGACGGACTCGTCCGTCCAGGTTCTCCTCGCTACCACCCGCGTCGTTGTTCTTGCGACTCGCCTGCATGACCGACTTCGCTTCAACCTAGATGAATAGTATTGACTGTTCGACTGTCATTATCTACCGTCGCGCCGAACGTCAAGGAGACCGGGATGCAGATTAGACAATTCCTCAGAATCGGCGCAATCGCGAGTTGCTCCATGCTCGCGAGCGCCTGCACCGACGACGACTCAGCAAGGCGACCAGCGCCGGCGACGTCGACTCCGGTCTCGGTACACACAACGACTCCGAATTCGACGGCTACGGCCACCGTGGTGGCGACACCAACCGTCACCCAGACGGCCGTGGTGGCGCGCGCATGTGACGCCGAGCCGATCATCATGGTGACCGATGGTGGCGTCGAGTTCGTGCGCACGCCGGACTCCTGCTTCGATGCCATCCCCAACTGGCCGTACGAGGCGCGGTACGTCGAGATCGACGGACTGCGCCAGGCCTACGTCGACGAGGGCCCGGCGGACGGGCCGGTCGTCCTGCTGCTGCACGGCCAGCCGTCGTGGTCGTACCTGTACCGCAAGATGATTCCGGTCCTCGCCGACGCCGGGTACCGCGTCATCGCCATGGACCATCTCGGCATGGGCCGATCCGACAAGCCGATCGAGGTCGCCTCGTACAGCTTTCTCGGTCACTACCATCGGCTCGAGCGCTTCGTCGACGAGCTCGCGCTCGACGAGATCAACCTCTTCGTCCAGGACTGGGGGAGCCTGATCGGACTGCGGTACGCTGGTCTGAACCCCGACCGGTTCGCGCGCATCGCGGTCGGCGACGGCATGCTGCCGGTCATTCCCGCGGGCTTCCAGCCCTTTCCGCCCGTCGAGAACCCCGACGAGATCGTCGATATCCCCCCGATCGGCTTCGCCCAGATCCCAGCACAGCAACCTTTATTCTACGATGGATGCGATTTGCTGCTGCCCGGCGGAGCCGGAGATTTCGGCGATTGGATCGTCTACGCGATGAAGGCCGCATCCTTTCGCCCGTCCGAGGTCGTCGAAGGCCTCACCTGGTTCGATCTTCCGGAGGACGAAGAGGCGGCCTACGACGCGCCGTTCCCGAGCAGGATCTACATGGGCGGGCCGCGCACCTTTCCCTCCCTCGTCAACGACCTCCCCGGCCTGAACGATGAGGCCTGGGCCGGGCTCACCTCGTTCGCGAAGCCGTTCCTGACGATCTGGGCCGCCAACGACCCCGGCAACCTCGGCCAGTGCGCGACGCAGGCGCAGCTGGTGAGCTCCGTACCCGGTGCGTTTGGCCAGCCGCACGACCGACTCGCCGAAGCCAGCCACTTCCTGCAAGACGATCAGGGCCCCGAGATCGCACGACGGCTCGTCGACTTCTACGCATCGGAACCGAT
>CALJUJ010000022.1 GCA_937975525.1 uncultured bacterium | reverse complement strand
CGGCTCTCACGTTGACATCCCGATACCCGTGGGCTAGTCGGAGCGCCATCATTTCGAACCAGAGCGAGGATGGGGGTCTGGGTCGGCAGAGCACGCCGCCAGACCCTTTTTTTCGGCACTTCGAGGAGGGATCGTGAAAGTCTGCGTCGTGGGCACCGGCTACGTCGGACTGGTCGCCGGAACCTGTTTTGCCGAGAGTGGCAACGACGTCGTTTGCGTCGACATCGACCAGGGGAAGATCGAACGCCTCACCCGGGGCGAGGTGCCCATCTACGAGCCCGGGCTCGAAGAGCTGATCGAGCGCAATCTCGAGGAGGGGCGGCTCCAGTTCAGCACCGATCTCGCCGACGCAGTGCGGCGCTCGCAGTTTTGCTTCGTCGCCGTCGGTACGCCCCAGGGGCCGGACGGCCACGCCGACCTCACCGCCGTCGAGAAGGTTGCCGAAAACATCGGCGACGCGATGGACGGCTACAAGGTGATCGTCAACAAGAGCACCGTCCCGGTGGGCATGGCGCGCCGCGTCCGCGACATCGTCAAGACGCGAACCAACCACCCGTTCGACGTCGTTTCGAATCCCGAGTTCCTGAAGGAAGGCGCGGCCATCGACGACTTCATGCGCCCCGACCGCGTCGTCATCGGAACCGACAGCGACAAAGCGGCCGAGCTGATGAAAGAGCTCTACGCGCCGTTCGTGCGCACCGAGCGACCCATCCTGGTCATGTCGACGGCGAGCGCCGAGATGACGAAGTACTGCGCCAATTCGATGCTGGCGGCGCGGATCTCGCTCATGAACGAATTCGCCAATCTCTGCGAACGCGTCGATGCTGACGTGGCAGACGTTAGCCGCGGCGTCGGCTTCGGCGAACGCCTCGGACACCATTTCCTGATCCGAGGCGTTGGCTACGGGGGCTCGTGCTTTCCCAAGGACGTGAAGGCGATCATTCGCACGGCCGAGCTCAACGGCCTCGACTTCGCCGTGCTGCGTGCCGTCGAGGACGTCAACGCCGGGCAGAAGCAGACGCTCACCCAGAAGGTCCGCGCGCACTTCGGCGACGACCTGAAGGGCCGCCGATTCGCGGTGTGGGGGCTCTCCTTCAAGCCACGCACGGACGACATGCGCGAGGCACCGTCGATCGTCGTCATCGAGGACCTGCTCGCGGCGGGCGCCGAGGTCCACGCGCACGATCCCGAAGCGCTGAGTGAGGCGCGCAAGGTCTTCGGCGAGCGGATCCAGTACCACAAGGTCAACTACGAAGCGCTCGCCGACGCCGATGCCCTGATGGTCGTCACCGAATGGAACGAGTTCCGATGGCCGGATTTCGAGCGCATATGCGCCGCGCTGACGCATCCGGTGAACTTCGACGGCCGCAACATCTACGACCTGGCACAGATGCGTTCCCACGGTTTCACGTACTACTCGGTCGGCAGACCCACGGTCCGTCCCGCGTCATGAGTCGTATTCTCATCACCGGCGGGGCCGGCTTCATCGGATCGCATCTCTGTGATCGCCTGCTGGGCGAGGGCCACCACGTCGTCGCCCTCGACAATCTGTTCACGGGGCACGTCCGCAACATCAGTCACCTCGCCGGACATGAGCGCTTTCGCTTCATTCGCCACGACGTGACCGAGTTCATCTACGTCGCGGAGAAGATCGACTCCATCCTCCACCTCGCCTCGTTGCCGAGCCCCGTCGACTATCTGCGGGAGCCGATCAAAACGCTGAAGGTCGGTGCCCACGGGACGCACAAGGCGCTCGGACTCGCCCACGCCCACCAGGCTCGCTTCCTGCTCGCGTCGACGTCGGAGGTCTATGGCGACCCGAAAGTGCATCCGCAGCCGGAGTCGTACTGGGGCAACGTCAACCCCATCGGGCCGCGCGGCGTGTACGACGAGTCCAAGCGCTTCGCCGAGGCCATGACCATGGCCTACCATCGCTACCACGGCGTCGACACGCGAATCGTACGCATTTTCAACACGTACGGACCGCGCATGCGTGCCGACGATGGGCGCGTGGTGACCAATTTCATCGCCCAGGCACTGCGCGGCGAGGCGCTGACCGTCTACGACGACGGTTCACGCACGCGCAGCTTCTGTTTCGTCAGCGATCTCGTCGAGGGCATCGTGCGGCTGCTCGCGTCGGATCAAGTCGAGCCGGTCAACCTCGGCAATCCGCGTGAGATGACGATTCTCGAGTTCGCCGAAACGGTGAAGCGGCTCACCGGAAGCCGCGCCGAGATCGTCCACGTCAAACCGAAGGACGAACGGACCAAGGACGACCCGCAGACGCGGCAACCCGACATCGAGCGCGCCCGAAGCGTCCTCGGTTGGGAGCCGACCGTTTCACTCGAAGACGGCTTGGGCCAGACCATCGAGTACTTCCGCGCGCTCTTCGCAGGGGAGGCGGCATGAAGATCCTCGTCACCGGCGGCGCCGGCTTCATCGGCTCGCACGTCGCCGATGCGTTCGTGGCCGCCGGCCACGACGTCGTGGTGGCCGATGACCTTTCCTCGGGCCGACGCGAGAACGTCCCGGAGCAGGCGGCGTTCGTCGAGCTCGACGTGCGCGATGCCGGCGCCGTTGCCGGGTTGATGGAGAAGGAACGGCCCGAGGTCCTCTGCCACCACGCTGCGCAGATGGACGTGCGCCGTTCGGTTGCCGATCCGGTGTTCGATGCCAACGTCAATCTGGTCGGCCTGCTGCAGTTGATGGAGAACGGCCGCGCGCACGGGCTACGCCGCGTCGTACTGGCGTCGACGGGCGGGGCGATCTACGGCGAGCAGGACTGCTTTCCGGCGCCCGAATCGCACCCGACGAATCCCTTGAGCCCCTACGGTGTCGCCAAGCTCGCGAGCGAGCGCTACCTGTACTTCTACGCACAGCAGTACGACATCCCGTACGTCGCGTTGCGCTACGCCAACGTCTACGGGCCGCGTCAGAACCCCCACGGAGAAGCCGGCGTGGTGGCGATCTTCATCGAAAAGATGCTGCGCGGCGAGGCGCCGACCATCAACGGAGACGGTCTCCAGACGCGCGACTACGTCTTCGTCGGCGACGTCGTGCGCGCCAATGTCGCGGCCGTCGAAGCGGGCTTCTGCGGCGCGTTGAACCTGGGTACGGGGGTCGAGACCGACGTCAACACGATCTTCCGCTCGCTGGTCGAGGTCGGCGGATTCGCGGTCGAGGAGCGCCACGGACCAGGCAAGCCGGGCGAGCAGCAACGCAGCGTGATCGACGCTTCGCTGGCCGAGAAGGTGCTCGGCTGGCGGCCGGAGGTCGATTTCGCCGAGGGGCTGCGTCGAACGCTGGCGTACTTCCGCGACCGCCGCTGAGCCACCGCCCACGACTCTGCCGCAGCCCCGTTGCGGTCGGGGCCGAGTGGAGATTCTCCGAGCCGCACGGTATGCTCCACGCCGCTGCATGAAACTCTCCCGCATCCGCAACTTCTGCATCGTCGCCCACATCGACCACGGGAAATCGACTCTCGCGGACCGCATCCTCGAGTTCACCGGCACGATCAGCGACCGCGACCGGGCGGACCAGGTCCTCGACAGCATGGACCTCGAACGCGAGCGCGGCATCACCATCAAGGCGAGCGCCGTTCGCCTCTTCTACAAGGCGAACGACGGGATCGACTACGAGCTCAACCTGATCGACACGCCCGGGCACGTCGACTTCAGCTACGAGGTCTCGCGCAGCCTGGCCGCATGCGAGGGGGCCCTCCTGGTCGTCGATGCGGCTCAGGGGGTCGAGGCGCAGACGGTGGCCAATGCGTACCTGGCGCTCGACAATGATCTCGAGTTGGTGCCGGTGCTGAACAAGATCGACCTGCCCGGAGCAGACAGCGAACGGGTGAAGGCCGAGATCGAGGACGTCATCGGCCTCGACGCGGAGCACGCGGTGCTCGCCAGCGCCAAGCAGGGGATCGGCACGCGCGATGTGCTCGAGGCGGTGATCCGCACGGTTCCGCCGCCCGAGGGCGATGCGGATGCGCCGCTGCGCGCGCTGATCTTCGACAGCTGGTTCGACCCGTACTACGGCGTGATCGTCGTCGTCCGGGTCCTCGACGGCAAGGTGCGCAAGGGCGACGATCTCAAACTGATGGCGGGTGGCATCCGCTTCGAAGTCGCGCGCGTGGGCGCCTTCAGCCCGGCCGCGGTCGAGATCGCCGAGCTCGGCCCGGGCCAGGTGGGCTTCATCGCGACCGGAGACAAGGAGTCGCACGGGCTGCCGATCGGCGACACCGTGACCGAAGCCAAGCGCCCGGCCCAGCAGCCCATCCCCGGCTTCAAGGCGGTGAAGCCGATGGTGTTCAGCGGACTGTACCCCGCCGACACCAACCAGTACGGCGCGCTGCGCGATGCGGTCGAAAAGCTGCAGCTCAACGACTCGGCCTTCACCTACGAGCCCGAGAGCTCGGTGGCGCTCGGGTTCGGCTTCCGCGCCGGGTTTCTCGGATTGCTCCACATGGAGGTGATCCGCGAGCGACTCGAGCGCGAGTTCGGACTGAGCCTGATCACCACGGCACCGACGGTCGCCTATCGCGTGCGCAAGTTGAGCGGCGAGGTCCTCGTCGTCGACAACCCGTCGAAGCTGCCGCCGGTCGCCGAGATCGAGGTGATGGAGGAGCCGCTGATCCTGGCGACGATCCACCTTCCGGAGGAGTATCTCGGCGGGGTGTTCGCGCTGTGCGAGGAGAAGCGTGGGCGACAGAAGGACCTGCGCTACCTCGGGCGCGGCCGCGTGATGCTGACGTACGAGATGCCGCTCAACGAGATCGTCCTCGATTTCTTCGACCGCCTGAAGTCCGTGAGCAAGGGCTACGCGTCACTGGACTACGAGTTCACCGGGATGGCGCCTTCGGACCTCGTCAAGCTCGACGTCAAGATCAACGGCGAGACCGTCGATGCGCTTTCCCTCATCGTCCATCGCGACAAGGCCTACCTCCGTGGTCGGGAGCTCTCGGCCAAAATGAAGGACTTGATCCCGCGGCAGATGTTCGAGGTGGCGATCCAGGCGTCGATCGGCAACAAGGTCATTGCGCGTGAGACCGTGAAGGCGATGCGCAAGAACGTGACCGCGAAGTGCTATGGCGGCGACATCACGCGCAAGCGCAAGCTCCTCGAACGACAGAAGGAGGGCAAGCGGCGCATGAAGATGGTCGGTCGAGTCGAGCTTCCTCAGGAAGTCTTCCTCGCGGTTCTGAAGGTCGATGAGTAGTCGGCGCGTGCTCGAGTAAGGAGGCGGAAGGAATGGTTGGAACGGGAATCGTCAAGGCTGGCCTCGGTATTGGGCTGATCGTCGGCCTGGCAGCGGCGGCGGCGGCGCAGGGACCGACGTTCCGCGCGGCCAGCACCTTCTCCCTGCCGGGATTGACCACGGACGCAACGTCGTTGCTGATGGTCACGGACGTGGGATCGCCGAGTCCGGGAACCCCGGACGGCATCCCCGACGTCGTCACCGCCGGGCAGAGCCAGGTGGCTGCGGTCCTCTTCGGCTGCAACCCCGATGCTCCGGGCGCGAGCTGCGACCCCGGCGATCTCGTGACCGGGCCGAACACCCGCCTCGGCCGCATTCCCACGGCGCTGACGCTCGGCGAGTTCAATGACACTGCCGGCATTGAGCTGCTCATCGCCGATACCGGCAACAGCGTTCTTTGCTTCCGCGGCTTCGCGGACGGACCGCCGTTCGAGCGCCAGGGCGATGCGACGACCGTCGGCGACAACCCGGTGGCGTTTGCGACGTACGACTTCAACGACGACGACCGGTCCGATGTCGCCGTACTGCACCAACCCGCGCAGGGTCCGGGCGAGATTTGGATTCTCTACGCGGACGGAGACTGCACCTTCTCGCCACCGCCGTTCCCACGACAGGCGACGGTGACGACCGGAAACGGTAGCAGCGCCATCGTCGTCGGCGATTTCAACGACGACGGCGCTCCCGACTTCGCGGTCACCAACGCTTCGGGCAACGACGTCTCGATCATCCACGGCGACGCCGACGGCAGCTTCGACGAAGTGCAGCGGATCGACGTCGCCACCCGTCCCGGAGGCGGCTCCGAGATCGTCGAGCCGGTGGGTGTGCGAGCGGGGCTCTTCGACGGCGACGATCGTCTCGACCTCGTGGTGGTGAACCGCAACGCGGACGAGGTGGCGATCATGATCGGCCGCGACGACGGCACCTTCGG
>CALJUJ010000021.1 GCA_937975525.1 uncultured bacterium | reverse complement strand
TCCTTGGTCTCGCAGTAGGCCCGGCGCATCGTGTTGATGAACAGCGGCTCGCTGGCGAAGAACGCGTCGCCCTGCTGGGTGCGGTCACGCTGATTGCTGAGGATCAGGTACTGCTGCTCGGGCACCTGCTTGAGGCGCGGCGAGATGGCTTCGAAGTTGTCGGGGCCGACGGCGCAATTGCCGGAGAAGCAATAGGGCGGCAGGAACGAAAGTGCGTTCCAGACGGGAATCAGCAAGCCGCCGAAGCTACGGACACCGAGCTGTCCGTTGTCGAGACCGAGGCCCGCATCGGGGAATGCGGCGGTGCGTTGCCAGAGCAGATCGTCCAAGACCCAGTGGTAGTTGTACATGGTGCCGTAAGCGCCCGCCGACCAGCCCCCGAAGAGCGCGACCAACGAACCCGGGCGATACCCATCCGGATCCTCGGCGTCCATCGCGGCCCACAGGATGTCCCGAAACGCCTGCATCGCAGCCCTCAGGTTGACCGCCCCGTAGCGCCGCAGCTCGATCGCGGAGAAGGACTCCGTGATGCCTCCGCCAATGAAGACGTCCTGGTTGCAGTAGGGCAGATAGACCTTGGTCCAATCGGCGAAGGCGCTCTCGCCGGCATCGTTCGACATGATTCCGGTGACGGGAGGCGGGTCGTCGTCGGCGCGGAACAGTCCCGGCTGCGTACGGAACCGCGCCGAGCAATCCTCGTCGAAGAAGCACACTCCGCCCCCTTGGAGCCCGATGACGACACGGTCGAGCGGCGCGCCCTCGGGAGCGAGGCGCACGGCGAACTCATAGGGGCTGCCGTCGCCGCATTGCGTGCCCCACAGGTCGCCGTCGAGCTGGATGCGAACGTACTCGCCGCGTGTGGCCGTGGCCACGGCATGGGAGGGACCGCAGCGCAGCGAGAATCGCGGCTCGACGGCGGTGGTCGCCGCCAGGCATTCGACCTGCTGTCGCGCGCGGTCCAGGTACTGTGACGCGTCGAGCGCGATCACCCGATCGATGGGGAAGTCGCCGAAAGCCGCGTCGACGTACGCGAGCGCAGCCTGTTCGCGATCATCGCTCGAGTCGATGGCAGCCCGATCACACCTCTCGCCGGCGAGGCAGGCCAGCATCGCCGCCCGCTGGTCCGCGAGAAACGAGGCGGCGGCTGCGTGCAGGCCGAGCAGGCACGCCCTGCCCGATGCGTCGCTACGGTCCCAGGAAGCGGCCTGGGGACCGCCGAACGTTCGCCAGGCGAGCGAGTCGGCTTCGGACTCGCAGGAATAGCGCAGCCGCTCGACGACGCCGGCCTGGCTCAAACCGAGGAAATCGCCGTCGGCGCAGGATGCCGAGACCTCCGCCTCGAGCGCATCGAGCGCGGTCGCGGTCGCCGCATCGTCCGCGCTGCACGGAGTGCCGGTGTCGGCCAGGCAGGCTTGCCACGCGGCGTTGACGTCGGCGACGCACGCACGCAGGGCGGTCGTCGTCGTCGCGGCGCAATCCGTCGGTGGCGCATCGGAATCCGATCCACAACCGCCGGCGACGAGAGCGACAGCTACGATGAAGAGGAGAACAGGCAGTGGACGCTTGAAAACGGAATACACGGGCATCTCGAGTCCTCTCGGTGGGGAAACGGCGTCGATGTCCGCTTCTTGTAGGCGCCGTGCTTCGCCGGAACAAGCGATGGGTGGAAGGACTCGTCCGCAACGAGCGACGCGGTCCCGGGCTGGCTCGGGACCGCGTCGCTCGCCCCACACCTAGGGGCACCACCGCAGCAGGCTGATCGACACAGGGTTCTTGCTGCCCTGCGCCTACCCGCATCTACGGCAGAGAGTCGTAGTCGTTGGGATCGTTCGGATCGTCCTCGCCGCTGCTGATCAGCAGGCCGCTGTCGGGCGTCGTCACGATCTTCATGACCTCGATCGGATCGATCGCCGGATCCTGGAGCTTGCAGCGTCCGTCTGGGCAGTCGTCGTCGTTGCCGCAAGGCAGGCCGTCGTTGTCGCCACGTCGGCACAGGGCCGAGTGTCGGTTCGTGCACTTCTCGCCGCCGCAGTCGTCCTTGCCGTCGCACGACATGCCGGTGTTCGGCCCGGCGATGCAGCGATCGACCGAAGTGAAGGGATCATCGTACGAGGGCGAGTCGGGATCGAGATCCGTACAGATCGCGCCGGTGTTGCACGCGACGAGCAATCCGTTCTCCGGAGCCGCCAGATCCAGGCCGACACGGATGGCGATGTCCATTCCCAAACCGAGGCCCTTCGTGATCAGGCCCAGCGCCGTCGCACTGTAGGTCGCGAGGTCACCCTCGACGGTGCCGAAGAATTTGAGCTTGGCTCCGCGGACCTTGGGTGCCCTGCCATCGCGTCCCTTGGCTCCCGGAATCGGCGGATCACCGAGAAACGTGATCTTGCCCGAGCCCGAGGCACCAGCGGACGTATCGCTCCCGGAGAAGTTGCAGGATCCGAACGTCAAACCCTTCAGGGAGACTTCCGCCTGAGTGATGGTCGAAGCACCGGCGAGATCGGTCTTGAACCATTTCGCGTCGCGCGAAGCCCAGACGTCCCACGGCGCGGCCGGATTGGCCACACAGCCGTCGATGCCTTGGCCGTCCTTCACGCGAGCACGGATTTTGATCTTGTTCTTCGTATCGACGCAGGTGAGCCCCTTCTTGAACTCGACGTCGATCTCCGGAGATGAAGTGGGGTTACAATTGAGAAGGTGACCGGAATAAGCATGGGCCTGCGACCACGCGAGAGTCGCCCCGAGCAGCCCTCCGAGAATCGTCATCCACATTCGTTTCCGCATGCATCCTCCTCGACCGACGTCGCACGTCGGCCATCTGGTGTTCGAGGCCACCTGCACACCGACAACGGAAGTGGCCCGGCGTCCGCTGAACGAGGCTCGACGCCAGGGACATCGTCCCTGGAACCACTCGTGTCACGTGCAGAGGGAAGGAGCGTCAGGCGAAATCCCTGGCAAACGGAGGAGCGGCTGCCTGTTGCGTGCCGAGCAAATGAGACGCAACCCTCGTGCCAGTTCTCGATTCCCCGCGGCCAGCCGGCAACCGCGATGGCGATCGGCAGCGGGCGCCTGTGGCCTGTAGATTTTTCGCTCGCCCGTGTGAGGCCTACAGC
>CALJUJ010000020.1 GCA_937975525.1 uncultured bacterium | reverse complement strand
CGGACCTCACGCCAGCAGCGGGAACTGATTCTCGGGGAAGCGCGACGGCGCGAAGAACCACCACTCGATGGCCAGGCGGTCGCGCGTCATGCCGGGACGTACGCCGGTCTTGTGCAGGTTCATGTGGTCGAAGAAGATCGCGTCGCCCGGCGCGAAGTCGGCGTGCAAGATCTCGACGCCCGCCTCGCGCGCCACCCGCGCGGCGACGGAATCCGCCACCGCCCAGTCGAACGGGGCGCCCTCCGTGCCGGTCTCGACGATGTGATCGAAGCGCTTCGGGATGATGTCCAGCGACGGCGCGTCCTCGCCGCATTCGCTGAGCGCGATCCACATGTTGACCGAACGCACGTAGTCGCCGAGGAAGGCGCCGTCCTGGTGCCAGCCCGAGCCGGTGGTCGGCGGCACGATGCGCAGCGTCGTCTTCATCACCGAAACGGACGGGCGTTCGCCGAGAAACGATTCGACCGCCGCGATGATGCCGCGGGCCTCGGCCAGCTTCAGCACCTCGTGGACCGTGGCGGGCGAATCGGCGCCGAGCACCCCCGCGCCGTCCTCGGCGAAGCCGCGCCCGCCGTGGAGCACTCCCCTGCGGTCCGGGGCCCGGAACAGATGGAGCCACTTGCCGTCTTCCCGCGTCGCCGTGCCGTCGCGATGGCGTCGCATCGCCGCGAAGGCGTTGCGAACGCAGGAGGCGAGCAGCTCGACCTCCGCGGCGGAGAACAGGCCGCGCACGATCGGGCCGCCGGGGTGGCGGATGCCGGCGGCGAGCTTTTCGGGCGTGACCTCGCGTCCGGCGACCTCGGGGAGTCCGGAGGCGTCGGGGAAGACGTCGGGTACGTCCGGGGGCCAGTCGCCGGCGTCGCGTGTCGACGGATTGCGGACGGCCGCCTGGTAGCGCAGGCGTACCAGCTCCTGCACCAGCTCCGGCTCCCCTGAGGTATCGTAGGCCCGCGAGAGGAGCTCGATGGCATCGCGGTGCCGCCCCGCGCGAGCCAATCGCCGCGCCGCGCCCAGGGGATGCGTCTTGCTGGCACGATGCAGCAACCGGGTGCCGGTCCGCGTGAGCCATTCGATCATCGCAACCTCCACAGCCGGGCTCGTGATGTAGGGGGCAGGTCGGAGACGGCCATGGGGATCGAGTAGCCGAGGCAACCCGAGAATCCAAGGATGGGAACCGGCCGGCTCTCGACGGCGGGGCCTCGACGGCCGAGAGATCGCGAGCCCGCTCGACGGTGCCGATCATTCGGCCGTAATCCAAGCAGCGATCGCCCGGCCGACTCCTTCACCTGGTCCTCGCCGCTCCGGCGAGAGTACGGGGCCAAGAGCGTGGGTCGAGTCGTTAGGGCCGCGTCCGCGCCCGCTCGTTCCGAGAACGAACCCAGACCCCGTAGCGCGCTTCGGCGTGGAGCCGGACCCAGCCCGAAGCCTCGTCGAGAGCGGCACTCATGGACCGAGGGGCATCGACCGGCGCGACGATCACGTCGGGCCAGAGCCGCCATCGTCGAAAGCGATCTTCGAGGGAGGTGAAGAGCTCGTGCTCGTTCCACTTGTCCTGGGCGGGAAGGCCGGTCCGCTCGCCGGCGGTGTTCGTTTGGATCCAGGCGGCCACGGTGCGCAGCGCTGGGTCGTTGATCGGTGTCGTTCGGACCGACCAGGCAAAGGAGGGGACATAGGTTGCGAGCAGTACGGTGACGAAGAAGGCCGTTCTGAATGAACCGTTGGGTACATGAGGCGGCTGCGACATCGAACCCCCGCGGCACACGAGACCGATCGCCGTGGCTGCGAGAATGGCACCGACGATGGCGACGAAGCGCGCGCCGGTGATCCCCATGGCGAGGACGGTTGCCGCCATCCATACGAGCGGGAACCAGGCGCGTGCGGCAACGTGCACGGCGATTCCGAGCACGGTCGCGCCTGCGATCAAGATGTTGCCCTGCCGCAAGAGCACGGCATCGAGAAGCTCGGCGAGGGCTTGTGGGTGCGAGAGGTAGTGCAGGAATCCGAACGTATCGTGGGTCTCGAGGGCCATGGCGAAGACGCGGAACCCGTGGACGTGGATGACGTAGAGGACCCAGGGCGAGACGACGAGTGCGCTCGCTGCGCCGATCCCGACCAGAACGCCGAATCGAGAGGGTCGCCGCAGGGCGAGTAGGGCCGTGCTGAGCGCGAGAAAGGTCGCGTATTTGGGGTGTGTCAGAACGGTGATGCTGCTCAGGGCGACAGCAAGGGAAAGAAGGGCGGCGTTCGGGCGAGCGACGGATTTGTCGACGCAGACGATCGCCCACAGCATGGCCAGCAGCGCCAGGCCGCGGCAGATTCCGGCACCTTCATTGTGCATTTCGGTGACGGAGGGGGCCATGGCGAACAGCGCCGTCGCCCACCATGCGCTGGTCGTCGAGTCGGTAACGCGACGGGCCAGGAAGAACATGGGAACCAGGCTGGCCAGGAGAAGGGCCGTCGGAACGACGCGCGGGGGCGGGCCGGTCGCTTCGGTGACGGCCGGCACCATGGAGAAGGCGAAGGGCGGGTACGCGAAGGGTATGCCCCCCGGTCCGAACAGTGGGATCTCGCCGGGCAGCGCGAAGCCATTCGCGGCGATGCGCTCGGCCATCAGCGCATACAGCCAGCCCGTTCCTACCGGCAGCTCGGGCGTGATGTGGCGGTAGAAAAAATAGGGGGCGAACAGCGCGAGGAGAAGGGCGATTCCGCGGGTCGCGTCGCCAGCCTGGCCTCCATCCCGCACTTCCGGTGCCACGACCGATCTCCGCAGGGCGCCGGTCGCCTGTCGAACGATCGATGACCCTCGTTCACCCCAAGGCATCGCTCAGGCGTAGCGCACAACTGGATCGCATTCGAGCGCGTCCGGAGGTCCGTTCGGCGCGCGCCGACGCTCCAGGTCAGGAGTACCCCCGACGGGCCGTCGATGCGCGAGTGCGCGCCAGCGGGGGCGATGTTCAGCGGGCGTGTTCGAGCAAGCCCGAGGAGCGGAGTTCGTCGACCAGCTTGCGCGCGGCCAGGGCGTAGCCCGGGGCTTTCGCGTGAAGGTCGGGGAAGAAGAGCTCCGGGCAGCGGTCGGGGTCCGGGCACTTGCCGTGCAGGCCCTGGGCGACGTCG
>CALJUJ010000019.1 GCA_937975525.1 uncultured bacterium | reverse complement strand
GGGGATGACGCTCACCGAGGTCGACTCCCTGTGCTCCAAGACACGCAGCTGCGGTCGCGACGGCGATATGGCCACCTGGGGCGACCTCGGCCTGGACGGCACCTGGGCGCGCCGCCCGGTGAGTCTCTACGGCCGCAACTCGGCATCGGGGACCTACGGCTTCTTCAAGGAAGTTGCCTTGTGTGGCGGCGACTTCAAGGACACCGTCAAGGAGCAGCCGGGCTCTGCCTCGGTGGTCCAGGGGGTCACCGAGGATCTCTACGGAATCGGTTACAGCGGAATCGGCTACACGACGTCGGGCGTGAAGGCCATCGCCATCGCCAAGAAGGAAGGCGAAGCCTACGGCGACACCGGAGTGGAGGCGGTTCTCGCCGGCAAGTACCCGCTCGCGCGCTTTCTGTACGTCTACGTCAACAAGCCACCCAACGAAGACCTGGATCCGTTGGTCCGCGAGTTCCTCGCCTTCGTCGTCAGCCGCGACGGCCAGGAGGTCGTCGTCAAGGACGGCTACCTACCCCTGCCTGCGGCGGTCGCGAGCGAAGAGGTGCAGAAGCTCCAGTGATTCCGGGGCCCGCGTCGGGTCGTCGGACTTGGTTACGAGGCTGTGAAATCACGGTGAACTCTCCCGCCAAGCCTCGCACTCTTCGGAACCCTGTGGGATAGAGGCGCCGGAGCGGACTCCGTACGCGCCGGACTCCCGCTGCGCTTGCGCCGGGAAGACCAACGACCCGAGACCACCGAGGAGAGAGCATGTTCCAACCAGCGCATCCGAGAGTCGTGCTGCGCGCGCTGCTCGCCACCGCGATTGCGGTTGCGGGGATTTCCCCAGCCTGGGCGGCATCCGTCGACCAGGCGCTGGACGATCGCGCCGCAGCCAACGCCAACGCCGCCAAGTCGCAAGAGAAAATCGACGCGATCAGCGACGACATCGACAAGATGGCGGCCGAGTACCGGGCCCTCCTCAAGGAGACGCGGGCGCTCGAGGTCTACAACGACCAGGTCGAGACGCTGCTCGAATCGCAGGAAGCGGAGATGGCCTCCCTGCGTCGCCAGGTCGACGACGTCACCCACATCGGCCGCGAGATCATGCCGCTGATGGCGCGCATGATCGACACGCTGGAACAATTCGTGAAACTCGACGTCCCGTTTCTCCCCGACGAGCGCAACGATCGCGTCGCCAAGCTGCGCGAGCTCATGGGTCGCGCCGACGTCACGATTTCCGAGAAGTTCCGCCGCCTGCTCGAGGCCTACCAGATCGAGAACGAATTCGGACGGACCATCGAAGCCTACCGCGGGGACCTCGACGCCAACGGCGGCAAGCGCACGGTCGACTTCCTGCGCATCGGCCGCGTCGCCCTCCTGTACCAGACCCTCGACGGCGAGGAGACCGGCGCCTGGGACGTCACCGCGGGCGCGTGGACGGTACTGCCGTCCGACTATCGTTCTTCGGTCCGCGACGGCCTGCGCATCGCACGCAAGCAGGTCGCGCCCGACCTCCTCTACATCCCGGTGGCGGCGGCGAAGGAGGCGGAGTGATGAAGCCCGCACTGTTCGCATCGCTGGCGCTGTTGCTCGGCGTCGCGCCGGCCGCCGCCCAGGAGGGCGCGCGGGCGGCCGGGAACCTCGACGAGCTCCTGCGCCAGATCCGCGAGCGCGGCGCCGCAGAACGCGCGGAGAACGATCGCCGCGAAGCCGAGTTTCGGGCGCAGAAGTCCGAGCAACAGGCGCTCCTCGAGAAGGCGCGCGCCGGCAAGGCGAGCGCCGAGGCGCGCAGCGCCGAGCTCGAAGCGAAGTTCGAGGAGAACGAAAAACTCATCCCCGAGCTCGAAGAGACGCTGCGGGCACGTATGGGCACGCTCGGCGAGCTGTTCGGCGTCGTGCGCCAGGTCGCCGGCGACACACGCGGCGTCGTCGAAAGCTCGCTGGTCAGTGCACAGATCCCGAACCGGGGAGAGTTTCTCGGCAAGCTCGGCCAGAGCCGCGAGCTACCGTCGATCGAGGATCTCGAGACGCTCTGGTACACGCTGCAGCAGCAGATGACCGAGACCGGCAAGGTCGTGCGCTTCACGGCCCCGGTGGTCACGGTCGGCGGCGGCGAGGTCGAGCGCGAGGTCATTCGCGTCGGGCCGTTCGTCGCGTTCTCCAACGGCCAGTATCTGCAGTACGTCTCGGAGACGGCCAAGCTCTCCGAGCTCGGCCGCCAACCAGCAGGGCGACATCTCGCGACGCTGTCCTCGTTCGCCGCAACGAGCGAAGGGCTCGCTGGGGTGTCGATCGACCCGTCGCGCGGACAACTGCTGAGCCTCCTGATCCAGACGCCCGACATGCGCGAGCGCGTCGCCCAGGGCGGCATCGTCGGCTACCTGACGATCGCCATCGGTATCATCGGCCTGCTGATCGTCGCGCAGCGACTGCTCGTTCTCGGCGTCGTCGGGGCGCGCATGAAGGGGCAGGCGAAGAAGGAGGAAGCCGACTCGGGCAACCCGCTCGGCCGCGTGCTCGGCGTGTACCACCAGAACCGCGAGCTCGACGTCGAGGCGCTCGAGCTGAAGCTCGACGAGGCGATCCTGCGCGAGACGCCGGCCCTCGAGCGCGGCGTGACGTTGATTCGCGTCGTGTCCGTCGTCGCGCCGCTGCTCGGCCTCCTCGGTACCGTCACCGGCATGATCCAGGTGTTCGAGGCGATCACGCTGTTCGGCGCCGGCGATCCACGCCTGATGGCGGATGGCATCTCGCAGGCCCTGGTCACCACCGTGCTCGGGCTCACCGTGGCGATCCCCATGACGCTGCTGCACAGCGTCGTGAGCGGTCGCAGCAAATCGCTGGTGCAGATCCTCGAGGAGGAGAGTGCCGGTCTGATCGCTGCCCACGCGGAGAGCGCCCAGGAAGCTGGCCGTGTTCGCGCTGCCTGAGGCGCTCGTCGCCACCCGCGACTTCGTCGAGAGGGGCGGCCCGGTGATCCCGGCGATCATCGCCGTCACCTTCTTGATGTGGGTGCTGATCATCGAACGCTACTGGTACCTGCGGACGGGCCACCAACGCGCCGTCGAGGCGGCCCTCGCCACCTGGCGCAGCCGATCCGAAACGGCTTCGTGGCATGCCCATCAGATCCGCAGGATGCTCGTCAGTCGCGTGACGGCGCGACTCGGTTCGACGGTGCCGCTGATCAAGACGTTCGTCGCCCTGTGCCCGTTGCTCGGATTGCTCGGTACGGTCACCGGCATGGTCGAGGTGTTCGACGTGATGGCGGTCGCCGGCACCGGCAACCCGCGCGCCATGGCCTCCGGCGTATCCTACGCGACGATTCCGACGATGGCCGGGATGGTCGCCGCGCTCTCCGGGCTGGTCTTCAGCGTGCAGCTCGAGCGCCGTGCGCGTCGCGAGCGCGACCGCATCGCCGACCTGCTGTCGCCCCAACAAGGATGATCCCCCATGCGTAAGCGAAGGTTCAGCGCCGACGAGGAAGCCGACATCAACCTCACACCGATGCTCGACGTCGTCTTCATCATGCTCATCTTCTTCATCGTGACGGCGTCGT
>CALJUJ010000018.1 GCA_937975525.1 uncultured bacterium | reverse complement strand
GCCAGCGCTTGCGATCCCGGCACCGGTCGCCGCGTTCGGAGCCACGGCACGCTCGCCGTGGACGGCTCGACGGTGATCGATGTCGATCTCGTCGCCGCGGCGTCGATCTCGGGCGTGGTTCTCGCTCGCGACGGCGTTTCGTCGGCCGGACCCGGGATGTTCGTTCGCGCCACCGGACCGACGTCGATCGAGACCACCACCGACGCCCTCGGCCGCTATCGTTTCGAATTCCTGCCGCTCGGGGTCTACACCATCGACGCGTCCTCGGAGAGCTTCTTCGCCGGCGGTGGCGGCGGGGTCGGATCCTCGTCCGGCGTGCCGCCGACGCTCGATGATCTCGGCGACCGTGGACGGACGACAGTCGCCCTGACCGGCACCAACCAGTCCGTGCAGGCCAACGTCACGCTCCTGGGCAAAGGTGTGGTGCGCGGCGTCGTTCGCTCGGCCGAAGGCTTCCGGGTTCCGAACGCGTTCGTCAGCTTCGCCAGCAGCAGCCTTTTCGGCGGCACCGAGCAGCTCAACGCGGACGACGCCGGCGAGTTCGTTTTCGATGGCGCCTTCGTCGGCAATTTCGCCGTCGAGGCGAGCGATCCGGTCAGCGGGCGCGGCGGCTCTGTGGAAGGCCGTGTGGCGGCCGATGGTGAGACGGTTGAAGTGACCGTCTTTCTCGCCCCTGCAGCGTCGTTGACCGGTCGGGTGCTCGAGGTCGACGGCGTAACCTTCGTTCCCAACGCGACCGTTCGCCTGCAGCCGGGCGGTCGGTTCGCCGTGACCGACGCCGCAGGCGAGTACCGTTTCGACAACCTCCCTCTGCGGACGTACAGCATCAGCGCGACCGACAACGCCAATGGCGATCGCGGCAGTACGAGCGCGACCCTCGACACCCCGAGCACCGACGTCGTCGCGGATGTGACTCTCAACGGGGTGGGCTCCGTCGTCGTCACCGTCGTCGATGCCGGCGATGTCCCGGTCGCCGGCGCGCAAGTGACCCTGACGAGTCAGAGCGGCTTTTCGCAGACTCTGCGAGGTGTCGCCGATGCATCGGGCGAGGCGACTTTCGTGAACGTCCTCGCCGGCAACTTCAGCGTGTCGGCGCTCGACCCGGTCGACGAGCTCGGCGGCATGGCCAACTCCACCTTGCTCCCCGGGCAGACGGCTCCGTTGACCGTAATGCTCGAGCCGGCGGGTGACGTCATCGGCCAGATCCTCGAGGCCGACGGTGTGACGCCCGCCGCCAACGTTCGGGTGACGTTGGCGCCGCTCGGCGAGACGCGTAGCACAGGCGCGGACGGCTTGTTCCGCTTCGACATGGTGCCCATCGCGCGTAGCCCTTTCACGCTCACGGCGATGGACTCTCGCGGCGCCGTGCGGGCCGAGGATTCGGGCATCACCTTGCTCGTGCACGGCGACGTCGAGGACCGCACCCTCATCCTATCCGGCAGCGGCACCGTGAGCGGGCGGGTGCGCGATCCCTTCGGTGCGTTGGTGACCGGCGCGTCGATCGTTGTTCGCAGCAACATCCCGGGCAGCCCGAAGTTCTTTGCGACGACCGACATCAACGGTGCGTACGTGGTCGAAGACGTTCCCGTCGGTCCGTTCGGCATCACCGCAACCGCGGTGCTGGAGGGCATCGGCGAGGTGTTCCAGCGCGGGTTGGTCGGCGAAGCGGGAACCGTATTCGGGGCGGATGCAGCGGGGGCGATCGCCAGCGACGGAGAATCCGTTGCCGTCGATCTCGATCTCGAGCAGGACCGTGTGCCGCTCGGCGTGTCGCTGCTCGACGCCAACGGTTTCTCCTATCCCATCACCCGCAACGCGACGATCCAGGACGGCAGCGAGTCGGTCTATGCCGGCGACCGCGAGCAACGCCGCGGAGCCGCCAACCTGACACTGATTCAGGGCGGCTCTGAGCATCCGTTTTTCGGGGGAATCGGTCGTCTCGAGGATGGCGGCCGTGAGGTGGGCTTCACAGGCAGCGGGCCTGATGGGCTGAGCGTGACACGCAAGGTGTTCGTCCCCGAGCGCGGCTACTTCGCCCGCTACCTGGAGATTCTGGAGAATCCGACGGCCTCGGAGATTTCATTCGATGTCCGGCTCGATAGCTATCTCCGCTTCGTTCCCGACTTCGTCGGGGTCGAATCCAGTTGCCGTGGACGCTTGTGTGCCGTCCTCCCGATCGGGCCTCCTCTCGTCCGCCTGACATCGAGCCTCGATACGGTTGTTGACCTCACCGATCGCTGGGCGCTGCTCGACGACTCAACCGACGCCGATCCATTCATCGATGTCGGCGTGCCTACGCTGGCGCACCTGCTGGACGGCGCCGGGGGCGCTGTAGGCTCCTCGCTGGTGGAGTACGAATCCGACTTCACGGACGAGTACACGCGCCTGACCAACCAGTGGAACGGAATCGCCGTTCCGCCGGGTGGTCGAGTCATCTTGATGCACTTCGTGTCCCAGGAGACGACGGTTGCCGCCGCCCTCGCGGCCGTCGAGCGCCTGGACATGCTCCCGCCGGAGGCGTTGTCGGGGCTGTCCTCCGAAGAGCTCGCTGCGATTGCCAACTTCGTCGTGCCGCTCGACGGTATCAGTGGATTGCCCGCCCTGCCGGCGCTGGACGGCAGCGTGAACGGGACGGTCCTGGAGAGTGACGGGTCGACACCGGTGGCCGGTGCGACGGTGCATTGGCAGAGTGACCATGAGCTCTTCGAGCGCAGGTACACGACGAAGAGTGCAGCCGACGGCACCTATTCGTTCGCCGGTTCGTTCGCCCGGAGCTTTGCGCGTGCCGTGCCGGCCGACGACTTCGCCCTCGAAGCGACGCATCCCGTAACCCGGGCAATGGCGATGGCCGCCGGCGCTTTCCCGGGAGGGTCGGATGAGGCCGAGCGCGACATCGTCTTCGTTCAGACTGGTGGATTGACCGGAATCGTCGGACGAGCCGATCTGTCTGTCGTAAGCAGCGGTACCGTGCGGGTCAGCGGCGGCGGATTGCTTTCGGCGGTCCACGTTCCCATCGCGCAGGACGGAAGCTACTTGCTGCTCGGCTTGCCGCCCGGCGTGTACACTTTGTCGGCGACCGTCCCGCACCCTGATGGCACAGGCCTCGTCGCCATCTCGGCGGCGGAGGTGCTGGCAGGGCAGCTGCGGAACGCCGATCTGACGTTGCCGCCGACCGGTGGTGTCGGTGGGATCGTTCGACTAGGCGGGGCGGTTCCCGCGGTGAACCTCAACGTGCGGCTCTTCGCCGCCGGCTTCAGCCGCACGGTGCGTACCGATACCGGTGGCGGCTACTCGTTCCTCGATGTGCCGGCCGGAACCTACACCTTGCGTGCCGTCGAGCCCCGAACGGGAATGCCGGCAGAGCATCAGGTCGTCATTGCCGCGGAACAGCTCGTCGCGCGCGATATCGACTTGCTTGCGGTCGGCTCGCTGGAGGTGGACGCGATGTTCGTCGACGGGATGCCGGTGGTCGACGGTCGCGTTCTGTTGCGACAGTCCGCCCGAGGTTCCCATTTCGTCGATATCGGGAGGACCGGAAGTGACGGCAAGCTTTCCGTTCCGAACGTCGTGGCCGGGGATCTGACCGTTCAGGTGTTCAATCCCGTGAATCGACTCGTCGTCGGCAGCGCCGACGCGACATTGGCCGCAGAAGGGCAGTCGATTGCTCTTCCCGTATTGGTTCCGATCGACGAGCCGCCCACCGTGATGTTGACCGAACCGCTAGCCAGCGCCGAATTCCTGCAGGGGCAGACCGTGACGTTGGTGGCCTCCGCATCGGACGATCTTGCGATTCGGCGTATCGACTTCTTCGCTGACGGCGACCTCGTCGGCAGCGCCTCTTCCGCATTCGATCCGAACGGAGTCCTGTACGCGATCAATCTCGAGATGCCGTTGCCTGCCGGTGGGCCGCCGCTGACCTTGACGGCCGTTGCTTTCGACAAAGGGCCGAATCAGAAGTCCTCGTAACAGTGCGTTGTCGATGTCTTACCCGATCTGCAGGCGCCGACAGTTTCGATCTTGTCTCCTCAGGTTGGCGAGACATTCATCGAGGGCAGTTGGCTCTCCGTCGATGCGGATCCGAACGATAACGTTGCCGTCCGGCGCGTCGAGTTTCGCCAGAACGGTGCCTTGTTCGCGACGGACACATCGGCGCCGTTCCGTGGTTCCTTTCGGTTGCCCGACAACTTCGCGGATGCCGGACCGACACATCTCCACCTGACGGCGACCGCATTCGATCGAGCCGGCAATTCGACCGAAGCATACGTGCAAGTTGTGATAGAGCCGGACCAGCCGCCG
>CALJUJ010000017.1 GCA_937975525.1 uncultured bacterium | reverse complement strand
ACCACGAGCACTCGCGCCATCACCGACTCCCTCGATCTCCCCGCTCCCCGGGACCGTGCATCCGCGCAGCGCCGCATCGAGCGCCGCGATGATCTCGTCGACCGTCACCCTCGCGTCGTCGTCGACGTCGAACTCGCGGCAGGAGGAGAGCTGCCGCTGGCCCAGTGCGATGTCGACGCCACGCACGAGCTCGTCGACGGTCACCTCCCCCTCGCCGGAGCAGTCGCCGGCACAGCGGGAGCCGGCGTCGCAGTCCGGGTCGTCCTCGTCGAAGAGCCCGTCGAGGTCGTCGTCGACCCCGTCGCCGCACGCATCGCCTGCATGGATCACGACCTCGCTTGCGCGGCCGAACGATTCGGCGCCGGCTTCGGCGACCGCCAGCCGCACGCGGTACGGACCGCGGCGGTCGGCCAGAAGGCGCGGGCGCGGCGACGTCGGGTCTTCGAGGTCCCAGTCGCTCCCAGCGGGTGCCGAGACGAGCTCCCAGCGATGCCGCAGGTCGTCCCCATCCGGGTCGCAGCTGTCGCTCCCGTCGAGCACGACCGTCGTACCCACCGCGACCCCCCGATCGAAGCCCGCGAACACAGCCGGACCGCCCGGGCCTGGGGTGCTGCGAATCCGGAAGGGCTGGTCTCCCGTCACCTGGACGGAGACACGGGTGCCGTTCGATTCGATCGCGCACGCACCGTCGACGCCCGCCGCACTGAACGGCAGGCCCGCAACCACGACTTCCCGCAACGCACCGGGCGCGAAGACGTCGACGACGTCGCTGCCCAGGCGTATGGCGATGACGTCGGGAAGCCCGTCGGATGCGACAGCTCGAGTACCCGCAATGTCGATGTACGTCGCTCTTTCGGCCCAGACCGTGCGCACCGCACCGCGGCCATCGATTCCCAGCAAGAGCGAACGGCCGTCCGTCGACACGCCCGCATGGCCGAGCGCGCCTTCGCCGGCGACACGGCGAAGCGCGACGTACCGTTGCTCGTTGGCATCATCGTCGACGACCACCCCGATCGTCCCTGCTTCCCGGAGAATTTCCGTCGTCGGCTCAGCTTGCGAGGTCCGCGAAGGAACCAGCACGTGCAGCGCTCGCACGCGCTCACCAACCACCGTCGCTCGCAGCACCCGGTGGCTGCTTTCGACACCACCGGGGTTCTCGTGCACGGCGGTCTCGACGGCAAATTGGGGGTCGGAAACATCGAAGGCGGCGGCGCTGCTCACCCGCGCGTGATCGCGCGTCCACGTCGCTCCATGGTCGGTGCGCACGAACGAACCACCGCTTTCCGCCCCACCGTTGCCGTGCAACAGCCAGGTGTAGGAGCGTGCCGGGCTCCCTGGGCCGACGACGTCATCGGCGATGACGAGAACACGATCCTCGAAGAGGACGAAGCGGCGATCGATGCGTGCGGCTCTTTCTGCGGGGAGGCCGTAGCGAGTGGTCACCGTGACGGCATCGGCGATCTCGGTGTCGGCGGTCGCCGACAGGACGGCGTTGCCGTCGATCGGCGGGCGCCCGGTGCGTCGGATCCAGCGGAATGTCGGGTCGAGGTAGTCCACCGGTCCCTGGCCGTCGACGAGGATGAGGTTGTGGTGCTGCGGTTGGTTCACGGAGGTGCGGCTTCCGAAGTCGAGGTAGCCGGGGTCGAGCATGAGGCGCTCGCCGTATGCATGCAGCAGGAAGGAGCCCGGCTCGGCGTGCTCGTGGGATTGAGGGCCGACGCCCCGGCCGTCGCGATCGCGACCGAACTCCGAGGCGGTATCGTGCTCGCCCTGGATCATGGCCAGGACGGCGTCGGCGCTCCAGTCGCTGCGCAGAACGGCATTGCCCCCCTCGATGTAGAACGCGGTCGGGGATCCCGGGGGAGGCGCGGGCTGCACCTCGTCGTCGTAGGTGATGATGGCATCGGCCGCGAGGTCGACGTTGCCCTCGGATTCATACGGCCGCGGCGCGTTGTGCCAGCGCCAGGCGAACGCCGAGCGGAGACTCTCGATCGGTGGGAGCATGCCGAAGTAGTACGAGCGTCCGGGGTTGCCATCGTCGAACGGCGCCAGCGACCCGTCGGGTAGCGTCATGTCGAGCATCCAGCGAGACGTGCGTTCGAACAGCGGATGGGTCCAGAAGTCACGGATGTGCAGTCCGTCCGCGGTCACGTAGGTTCGACCGCCGAGCAGACGATTCCAAGCACGCGCGAACGGCAGCAGGTTCTGGGAGTTGAAGCGCCAGTAGAATGGCCCCTCGCCGTAGGCTCCATCGCCGGTGACCAAGACCCAGCGCGTGATCAAGTCGACCAGGTCGAGCCCGTAGTCGAGCCACTTCTGCGGATCGCGGATCGCCCGCGGGTCGCTTCCCGGTTCCGGAGTATACTCCGCCAGCGCCAGTGCGGCGGTGACGAAGGCCGCTCCCGTCTTCGATCGATGATTGTTCTGGTGCAGATTCGCCCACGTGCTCGCCGTCGCGGGACGCACGTAGTTCTCGTAGAACTCGGCCGTGAAAGAGACGAGCCGTTCGACGATTTCGGTTTCGTCCGCACCGAAGTCGTAGCCGGCGCCCAACATCGCGTCGTAGGCCACGGCGTACTGCATCAACTCCTCGGAGGAGCTGATGTCGCGATCCCAACCCCCGATCGGCGGCTCGACCGCAAGTCGGCTCCGGGGATACAGGTTCAGGAGCAGCTCGTGGACACGAGCGCCGATGATCCGGCGCTCGTCGGTTTCGCTGAGCACGACGATCTCGCCGTCGGCGAGCGTGCGATCGATCAAGTAGAGGAAGGCGAGGTTCTTGGCCGCGCGGGACTTCTTGCGGTGCGCGGAGATCCCGTCGTCGTCCAAGGCGACGTCGTCGGCCTCGGCGGCCCGAGCGACGACGGCCGCGAGCAGCGATCGATAAGGCTCACGCTCGAGTCTCGCCTGCACGCGCGGGATCTCTTCTCGGCCGAGCAGCAAGCGCGGCCGGGTCAGGTCGACTCCACCGGGAGGCTGCCAGGCCGCGTGGGCGCTAGCCGCCACCACGATCAACGCGACCCCCGCCGTCACACGGTAGATCCAGTCGGCGTTCGCGCGCACGCTCAGGCCTCTGCCATCGGGACGAAGCCCGGAACGTTGCGGACACGGTCGAGCCAGGCACGCACGTGAGCAAACGGAGCGAGATCGAAACCACCCTCGTCGGCGACGTGTGTATACGCGAACAGGGCAATGTCGGCGATCGAGTACCGATCCTCGACGAAGAAGTCGCGATTCGTCAGGTGCTGCTCCATCACGTCGAGGGCGGCATAGCCGAGCATCCGTTTCTGTTGCAGTGCCATACGCTGGGCCTCGTCCATGTCGACGTGCTTCAGCCAGAAGCGCGACGTCGCGATGTTGGGCTCGTGGCTGTACTGCTCGAAGAACATCCACTGCAGAACGCGCGCACGCTGCAGCGCACCTTCGGGCAGGTAGTGCGTGCCTTCGGCCAGGAAGAACAGGATCGCGTTCGACTCCGGCAGGTGCTCACCCGACTCGAGCTCGAGCACCGGAATGCGGCCGTTGAGGTTCTTGGCGAGAAACGCGTCGGTCCGCGACTCGCCATGAAGAATGTCGACGTCGACACGCTCGAACGGGCGTCCGAGTTGTCGCAACAACAGCCGGACCTTGTACCCGTTGCCCGAATCCACGAAGTCGTACAGGCGCAACATGCATTTCTCCTCGGCTGCGCCCGAGTATGCCGTGGCTGCGGGGTGTGGCGCCAGCCGAGTCTACGCTCGTCGCGATCGGGCGAGATTCAGCAAGGAACGGAAACGGAGGCGCGGCGCACGGTGGCGCGATGGCGCTTGCGCAGCATGCTCGGCTTCGCGTCCACGACGCGAAGGCGCCGTAGTGCCGCGCGGGCGGCGTCGGGCTCCAGGCCGAGAATCTCGCAGATGACGACGAAGGAGAAGGCGGTACGGCGTCCCGATTCGATCCAATGGTCGGCTTCGGCACGCAGCCGAGGCACGGCACTGAAGTAGCAGCGAATCCCGTCTTCCAGCACCGCGAGCATGAGCGCCTTGACCCCGCTTGGAGGTGGCGTGCTCGGCCGTGAGGCACCGAGAAGCGACAGCGGATCGCCGCCGACGAACCGATCGACGCCGACGCCTCCCGATCGGGAGAGTTCCGTTCGTCCCAAAGCGCTCATGCCGTCTCCTTCCTCGTCGCACCCGATGCCCCGTGCGGGCTCACGCCAGCGCGCCATTGCCGCGGACCATTCCGCAGCTGGGAATCACAGCAAGGCACGCGCCAAGCCGCGCACCGACGCACGGATGCTGTCCTGCGGGGCTGGCAGGGCGCACCGACGTTGTTGCGGTGACGCCGCCGGCGCGCGAGCGACGTTCGTGCGTCGACTCAGAAGAGGAGACGGGAGAAACCGAGAAAATGCTGCGACGGCCGCCGGGGTTGCCGGCGGCCGTCGTTCGAGGAAGGGCTCGGGGCGGATCGATCGGCGCCGCCGCTCGAGTCAGGAGGCCTGTTTCGGGGCGCGCTTCGCCGGCACCGCACCCAGTCGCTCTTCCAGCATCTCCAGCTGACGGAGAAGCTCCTTGGGGAGGCGATCACCGAATCGATCGTAGTACTCGCGGATCATCGGGATCTCCGCCAACCAACCGTCGGCGTCGACCTCGAGCAGGGTATCGAGGGCCTGCGGGGTGAGGTCGAGCCCCGACACGTCGAGCTCGCCGTCCGGCATCACACCGATCGGCGTTTCGACGCCCTTGGCGCTGCCCTCGCAGCGTTCGAAGACCCACTTGAGCACGCGGCTGTTCTCGCCGAAGCCGGGCCACAGGAACTTGCCGTCGGCGTCCTTGCGGAACCAGTTGACGTAGTAGATGCGGGGCATCTGCGCGCCAGGCTTCTTGCCGAGCTCCATCCAGTGGGCCCAGTAGTCGGCGAAGTTGTAGCCACAGAACGGCAGCATCGCCATCGGATCACGGCGCAGCTGACCGATCTTGCCGGCCGCCGCCGCCGTCTTCTCGCTTCCCATGATCGACCCGAGAAAGGTGCCGTGCTCCCAGTCGAACGCTTCGTGCACCAGCGGAACCACCGTTGCGCGCCGGCCACCGAAGAGAATCGCGCTGATCGGCACTCCCTTCGGATCTTCCCACTCGGGCGCGATCACCGGGCACTGGCTCGCCGGCGCGGTGAAGCGCGCGTTGGGGTGGGCCGCCGGCGTCTCGCTTGCCGGAGTCCACTCGTTGCCACGCCAGTCAATCAGCTTGGCCGGCGGGCTGTCGGTCATCTCCTCCCACCAGATGTCGCCGTCGGGGGTCTTGGCGCAGTTGGTGAAGAAGCAGTTCTCGTTCAGTGAGCGGATCGCGTTCGGGTTCGACTGCATGCTGGTCCCCGGTGCAACACCGAAGAAGCCGGCCTCGGGGTTGATCGCGTACAACCGGCCATCGCTGCCGAACTTCATCCAGGCGATGTCGTCGCCGACGGTCTCGACCGTCCAGCCGGGCACCGTCGGGGTGAGCATCGCGAGATTGGTCTTGCCACAGGCGCTCGGGAAGGCGCCGGCAATGTAGTGCGACTTGCCTTCGGGATTGGTGATCTTGAGGATCAGCATGTGCTCGGCGAGCCATCCCTCGTCGCGGGCCATCGCCGAAGCGATGCGCAGGGCGAAGCACTTCTTGCCGAGCAGCGCGTTGCCACCGTAGCCCGAGCCGTACGACCAAATTTCGCGCGTCTCGGGGAAGTGCACGATGTACTTGTTCTCCCCGTCGCAAGGCCACGGGACGTCCTTGCGGCCGTCGGTCAGCGGGTAGCCGACGGAGTGCAGGCACGGCACGAACGTGCCGTCGGCGCCGAGCGTATCGAGCACCGCCTGCCCCATGCGCGTCATGATGCGCATGTTCGCGACGACGTAGGGGGAGTCCGAGAGCTGCACGCCGATGTGGGCGATCGGCGATCCGATCGGCCCCATGCTGAACGGGATGACGTAGAGGGTCCGTCCCTTCATCGAGCCGCGGAACAGCTCGGTCAGGGTGGCCTTCATCTCCTTGGGATCGCGCCAGTTGTTCGTCGGCCCCGCGTCCTCGCGAGTCTGCGAGCAGATGAAGGTGCGATCCTCCACACGGGCAACGTCGGCGGGATCGGAGCGCACGAGATAGGAGTTGGGGCGCTTGCTCTCGTCGAGCTTCTCGGCCGTGCCAGCAGCGACCATGAGGTCGCACATTTTCTGGAACTCCGCCTCGGAGCCGTCGCACCAGTGGATGCTTTCGGGCTCGCACAGGGCTGCCATCTCTCGAACCCAATCTTGGAGTTTTGCGTGTTTCGTCGCCATGGTGCCTCCGCGAGACGCGTAGTTTTCGATCCCCGGCGCGGCAAGGCGGGCGCGGCGCGATAGGCTGGCCGGCAGCGCGAATTCGCGCACGGGCACCGATGATGGAGGTCTACCGCTTCTATCCAATTTCTTCAAGCATCGGACGAATCGTAGAAGTGCCGCTTATGTGAGCGACTGCTCAACAACCGGTCACATTTCTTCGGCGATCCACCGCTTCGTCGCCCTGCCGCGCCTCTCCCGCCCGAACAGCCGTCATCCTGACACGGCTTGGCACCGCTGTTGCGACCGTCATCGTCATCGGCTTCCACCTGCGACGCGAAAGGACGTGTAGCCATGAACGGGCCGGCCTACGAGCGCCTCTCCCCCCTCGACCACGCGTTTCTCGCGCTCGAGGGCCCCACGACGTGCATGCACGTCGCCGCTACGGCGGTTCTCGACGCGGGTCCGCTGTCCACGGTCGATGGCGGCATCGACATGGCTCGTGTTCGCGCTTTCGTCGATTCTCGCCTCGCCAGCGTTCCCCGCTACCGCCAGCGTCTCGCCTGGATTCCCGTCGAGAACCACCCGGTGTGGATCGACGACGATCACTTCGATCTCGGCTTCCACGTCCGCCACAGCAGCCTGCCGAAGCCGGGCTCGACCGAGCAGTTGCAGGGGCTCTGTGCCCGACTGCTGGAGCGCCCCCTCGACCGTCGCCGGCCGCTCTGGGAGATGTGGGTGATCGAGGGCGTCGCCGGCGGACGCTTCGCCCTGCACATGAAGGTCCACCATTGCATGGTCGACGGCATCGCCGGAGTCGATCTCATGAGCGCCCTGTTCCGCATCGACCCGAGCGACGAGATCGCGCCTGCCGCCCGCTGGCTGCCGCGCACCGCGCCGACGGACTCCCAGCTCCTGCGCGACGAAGCCCGGCGCCGCGTCGCGATGTCCGCGCGGGCAATCGCCTCGGTACCTGCATGGCTGCGCCGCGGACGCAGCGCCCAGACCGAGGTCGCCGATCGCCTCAACAACGTCTTCGACCTCCTGCGCACCGGCCTCAGTCAGCCGGCCTCGACGCCGATCAACCAGACCATCGGCCCACACCGCCGCGTCCGCTGGCTCACTCTCGATCTCGCCGACGTGAAAGCCGTCAAGAACCAGCTGAACGCCACGGTCAACGACGTCGTGTTGACCACCGTCGCCGGCGGCCTCGAACGCTTCTTGCGCCGCCGCGGCTGCGAGCCGACGGCCGACCTCCGCCTCGGCGTGCCCGTGAACGTACAGAGCCCGGCGAACGAACGCGGGCTCGGCAACCACATATGGGCCTGGCTGGTGCCGATCGCGACCAGCGTGCGCGGCCCCATCCGACGCCTGCGTGCCCTGCAGGAGGCGACCGCCCATTTGAAGCGCTCGCAGCAGGCGCGCGGCGGCGAGGTCATCACCGGCGCACTGGATTGGACGACCGCCAACCTGGTGCCGCTCGGCGCGAAACTGCTGCATCGGCTGCAGCCGTACAATCTGATGGTCACGAACGTGCCGGGGCCGCCGTTTCCACTCTACCTGCTCGGATCCCGCATCGACGAGCTCTACCCCTGGGTACCGCTGTTCGAGAATCAGGGACTCGGCATCGCCCTGTTCAGCTACGACGGAAAGCTGACTTGGTCGGTCGGAGCCGACTGGGACCTCGTCCCCGACGTCGATCTCTTCGTCGACGACCTGGCTGCGGCCTTCCGTGAGCTCAGTCGCGCCGCGGCGCGCGCGCAGGCGCAGCGCGAACGCGGACGCAACGACACGCCAGCGGCCGAGATCCAGACAACGCCAACGCGTGCGCACCGTACCCGCATGCGCCGAGCGATGTAGACGGCCCGCACGACGGGTCCGAAAAGCCCCCCGCGGAGTCGGCGGCGGAAGCGCGACGTGGCTGGTCGCCTTCCCTTAGCCACCGCCGACTCCGCCTTCCCCCCTTGGATCGGTCCTGGACTGCGATCAGTCCAGCGCCTCGTCGCACTCGACGCGAACGACGTCGTCGAGCGTCTCGCGCCGAGTCACCAGGCGCGCGCCGCCGCCGTCGAGCCACACCTGCGGTGCGCGCCCGAGTGAGTTGTAGTTCGAGCTCATCGACGCGCCATAGGCCCCGGCGTCGTGGAACACCAGCAGGTCGCCCGCGCGAGGCTGCGGCAGCGGCCGCGGGTCGAGGAACTCGCGAGCGTCGCGCGTGAACACGTCGCCCGACTCGCAAAGGGGTCCGGCAACGACCACCGGCTCGGTGACGCGCTCCGTGCCGGCGCCGTGCACGGTGATGTGATGGTACGACCCGTACATCGCCGGCCGCACCAGATCGGTGAAGCCGGCGTCGACCATCACGAACGTATGCCCCGGTCCCTTGTCGTTCTCCTCGGTGCGCTTGACGTCGCTGACGCGGGCGACGAGGGCGCCGGCAGGGGCCACCAGGTAGCGACCCGGCTCGATCTCGACGCGGATCGGCCGCCCGGCGGCGCGACTGAGCTGCTGCTGCGCGTCGCCGAGGGCGCGGGCGACGGGAGCGAGATCGATCGCCGGCTGGTCGGGCCGATAGGGATGGGGAATGCCGCCGCCGAAGTTGACGGCGCTCACTTCGGGAAACTCGGCGATTCGCTCTGCGAAGAAAGCCCCGAGCTTGGCCATGTTGGCGCTGAACTCGTCGATGCTCGGACCGCTACCGATGTGCGCGTGGAGGAGCGTCACCGGAAACCCGGCTTCGCGCGCCGCGGTCGCGACCGGAGCCAGCCCGGCATGCCAGATACCGTGCTTCGAGCTCGGTCCGCCGGTGTCACACTCGCGAACGTGGCCGTGGCCGAATCCCGGGTTGAGCCGGACGCCGACGGGCCCGCGGTAGCCGGCGTGCGCCAGCTCGGCGATCATCGCCGGCGAGCCGATGTTGGGCAGTGCCTTGCCGTCCATGACGACAGCCAGCGCATTGTCGCGAAAGACATCGGCGGTCAGCACGACCACCGGCGGCTCGACGCCAGCGGCGAAACCCGCTCGCTGCGCGCGTAGGACTTCGTTGCCGGAGACCGCGTCGATCCACAGCCCGGCCGCGCGCATCTCTTGTAGGATCGGCCGCGACGAGCACGCCTTCATCGCATAGCGCGGCTGGAGATGCTCGCCGTGCATCGTCGCGTTGATGTCGGCAATGCGGCGCCGCAGCACATCCGCGCTGTAGACGTAGAAGGGAGTCCCGACACGGTCGGCCAGCGAGCCCAGGTCGATGGTGTCCAAGAAGGATTCGGGCATGAAGATCTCCGATTCGAGGTTCGCAGGAACTATACACGAAGGCCGGGTACGTCGAAGGTCGGCGGCCTCAGCCACGCAGTCGTGCTCGGGCGAGCCCCAACAGGCGCGCCGACAAGGCCGGATCGCGCAGTTCCTCGCCATGCGCCGGCACGAGAAGCTCGGGCTGCTCCGCAGCAAGCGCCTCCTCGAGACCAGCGAGATAGGAGGGTCGATCCCGCAGGGCGAGGCGCCGGAACGT
>CALJUJ010000016.1 GCA_937975525.1 uncultured bacterium | reverse complement strand
TCGGCGAACTGCGGCGCGCGCTTCTCGAAGTTCGCCTGCACCGCTTCGAGTTGATTGGCGCCGCCGATGATCCGCTTCTGGACCTCTTCCTCGAGCAACAGGCCTTCTTCGAAACCCACCGTACCCGAGCGGTCGAGCAGCTCCTTGGCGGCGCGAATCGCGTCGGGCGACTTGCCCGCGATCTCCGCGGCGAGGGTCATCGCCTCTGCATGCGGGTCGTCGCTCAGGCGCGTGACCAATCCGAGGTCTGCAGCTTCGCGGCCGCTGATCACCCGGCCGGTGTAGGTCAGCTCCTTGGCGACGTCGAGCCGTACGAGTCGCCGCAGGGTCTGCGTTCCCGTCATGTCGGGGACCAGCCCCCACTTGATCTCCATCACCGACAACTTCGCCTCCGGGTGGCAGATCCGGATGTCCGCGGCGAGCGCGATCTGCAGGCCGCCGCCGTAGACATGGCCGCGCAGAGCGGCGACGACCGGCACCTTCATTTCCAGAAACACTTGCGCTGCGCGTTGCGCCTGATTGGCAACTGCCCCGGGGCGCCGATGCAGCAGCGATCGTTCCGGACCGTCGCCGTCGTCGCCCATGAAGCTGAGGAAGTCGAGGCCGGCGCAGAAGGACCGGCCGGCGCCGGAGAGGACGACGCAGCGGACCGCAGGGTCGCCAGCGATTCGTTCGCCGAGCGCGTCGAGCGCCTCGAACATGCCGCGGTCGAGACCGTTGAGCTTGTCTTCTCGATTGAGGCGCACGTCTGCGACGCCGTCGTTCACCTGCACTAGGACCCGATCACTCATGTGGTTCTCCTGACTCTCGTTCGGCGAGCGCCGCCTTCGCCTCGGCGACGATCTGGCCCACCCGCGCTCTCCCCTCGAGGGAGAGGCGTCGCACCCGCGACAGGCGGTTCTCCTGGGTGCTCAAGGAAATGCCCTGGATCGCCTCGACGGCGAACGTCGCCTGGTCCGCCAGGTCGACGATGCGGTCGTTGACGTCGGTGGCCAGATCGTCGATGCGCTCGCGCGCCGTGGCTGCGGTCTCCGCCGATCTCCGGGCTTCTCGCTCGATCTGGCGCACGGCGCGGCGAAAGGGGCCAAGCTCGCCAGCGATGGACGTCGACAGCGTCCGCACGACCATCTCCGACTCGCCGACCGGATTCGGAGCGAGAAAGGGCCAGATCAGGTAGGCCAGGCCGGCAACGACCATGAGGCCGACGACGATCAGGAAGGATGGGCTCGTGCGCTGTTCACTCATGAAATACCGTCGCCGGAGCCGCAACGTCGACGCGCATCGCGCCACCTTGCCGAGCTCCGGCGGAGCTTTGCTATTTCCCATGGCGTCCGCGGTGTCGCAAGCTCGACCACAAAGGAGATCCGCGCCATGACAGGGATGCTGGAAGAATTCGCGAATGGCTCGTCACGCCCAGAACCGCCCCCCGACTACGATCGTTCGCCGGAGACGGGCTGGAATCGGGCGCACTGGGAATGGGCGGCCGACGTACTGCTCGACGGCGCCGCCAGGCACGCGACGGCTTCGCACGCCCTGGTTCGATTCCCAGGCGGTCGCGCCAGCATGCACGGCGAGCGCTCCGACGGGCTCGAGGGATTCGCGCGCACCTTCCTTCTCGCCGCGTTCCGCCTGACCGGCTCCGGCGCCGAGCGCGGCGCGCTGGTCGATCGCTACGCCGCCGGACTCGTCGCCGGCACGACCCCCGGTCACGCCGACGCCTGGCCGGCGATCACCGACCTGTCGCAGCCGATGGTCGAAGCCGCCTCGGTCGCCATCGGGCTGTACGAGTCGCGCCCGTGGATCTGGGAGCAGCTCTCCACGCCGGAGCGCGAGCACGTCGTCGCGTGGCTCTCCCAAGTCCACGGAAAATCGTACTGGCCGAACAATTGGTTGCTGTTTCGTGTGATGGTGAACACGTTTCTCAAGACGGTCGGTGCCCCCCATCGAGCCGACGAGGTCGAACGGGATCTCGACCTGATCGACGGCATGTACCGACGCGACGGCTGGTACAGCGATGGCCCCGGCCGCAACTACGACCACTACGTGGGCTGGGCAATTCACCTCTACACGCTGCTGTGGGCCCGCATGGACGGCGATGCCAGCGACCCCGAACGCAGCGCGGTCTATCGGGCGCGCCTGCGCCGCTATCTCGAGGACATCGTGCACCTCTTCGCAGCCAGCGGTGCGCCTCTCCATCAGGGTAGATCGCTGATCTATCGATTCGCCGCACTCGCACCTCTGTGGATCGGTGAGATCGCCGGATGCTCGCCGCTGCCGGCCGGCGTGACGCGGGGCATCGCAAGTCGCTGCCTGCGTCATTTCCTCGAGCACGGGGCAGCCCCCGGCGGCGTGTTGTCCATGGGGTGGCATCGGCAGCATCTCGGCATGGTGCAGCCCTACTCCGGTCCCGCGTCGCCGTACTGGGCGAGCAAGGGGTTCCTCGGTTTGCTGCTGCCGCCGGACGCTCCCGCCTGGCAGGCGGTCGAAGAGCCGGCACCCGTGCAGCGAGCCAGCTTCGTTCGCACGCTCACTGTCCCGGGATGGCTGGTGCAGGGCTCCGTCGAGGACGGTGAGGTGCGCATCTACAACCACGGCGCCGACCACTACCCGAACTTCGGAGCGTCGCCGACCGACCCCCACTACCGCAAGCTGGCTTACGCCTCTAACACCGCGCCGGAAACCGGCAGCGACGACGTCGATTCCCAGGTGGCCCTGCTCGGCCCGGATGGAACACCGAGTGGCCGCAAGCGCATTCACCCGGTCGGCTGCTTCGATCGCTGGGCGGCGTCGGTGCACTTCACCGGCGAAGACACCGTCGTCGACGGACGCAGCTTCCCGCTGTGGCTCGAGCGCGTGGAAAGCGTATCGATCGCCCACGCCGGCGTCGAGATCCGC
>CALJUJ010000015.1 GCA_937975525.1 uncultured bacterium | reverse complement strand
TCCGTTGCAGTACAGAACGCGCCGTCGTCGCAGGGGCTGCCATCGGGTTCGAGCAGGCACGCGGCAGAGCAGCAGTCGCCATCGAGCAGATTGCCGTCGTCGCACTCTTCGCCCGAGCCGACGATGCCGTCGCCACAGCGGCCGACGCGACAATCCGCCGGCGCCGCGGCGCCACGCGCCTGCAGGCGGCCTTCGTCGTTGCGCCTCATCGTCGCTGCGGGAAACCGGGCGCAGTAGACACGGGAGTCGATCGTCAACCGGACTTCGACCGACTGTTGCGGCTGTGCCAGCGTGAAGGCCCAATTCTCGCCACGGGCCGCGAACGAGAAGCGTCCGCCGCGCCGCCCGGGGATCAGACGTACGTCGCGTACGCCGTTGCCAAGGCTGCGGTCGCGAAACCCGTAGCCGCGGCTTCCCGCTGGATTGCCGAGGCCGCGCCAGAACTCGGCGGGTAGCGGCACTACGCCCGTGTCGCCGAAGCCGGGGCCCGAGCCGACGACCTGCAGCGTGGCGCCGTGGCGGCGCGGATCGGGCAGAGTCGCGAGATCGATTGCGGGTTCGTTGGTCGTGCGGAACGCCGCCTTGCGCTTGGCGGAAGTGGCGGAATCACGCAGATCGATCTTGTCGCCTGCGATCGGCGTACCGCCCCCCGGCGCAGCCAGGCAAATCGACGACATCGAAGCCCAAAACAGGACGACGGCGAAGTAGTTCATCGGCCCCCCCTCGTTGTAGAAGAAGCCTAACACCGTCGCTGCGGATCGCGCCACCAGTAGATTGGATCGGCCGCGATGGTGGCCAGGCGCTTCGTGGCTACCCGGGATCCCTACGTCGACAGGGGGCGGACGACGGACGATGATCACGAGGCGAAGTCCTTTTGCGGCGACGTCAACGCGTCTTCAGGTACTCGAGCACCGTACGGCGCTCGGCGTCGCTCCGATGGCCGCCGAAGGGGTGGCCGTAGTTGCCCTGGCTGACGTACGTCGCGTCGTAGACGAGGTCGCGTTCGCCCTCGGGCGCCTCGGCCCAGGAGTCCGGCAACTCGATCCACGGCCGGCCGAAGCCTCCTCTTCGAAGTCGGGTTGTCGGGGTCGCCGCGCCGCCCGTAGGCCGGGCGCGCGCCGCTGTCGAGCACCAGCCCCAACGCCCACATGAACCGCCCCGGGTTTCTGGCCTCGCTGGAGGACCTTCTCGCCGACCTGCGCGTTCTCGGGGAACGTCTCGTTGTTTGGGGCCTCCCGCCCCACCGGAAGCCGGGCGGGCTGGGGCAAGAGGCATGGGCAACAGGCAGGGGGCATCGCGGGGTGCGGCTTTCTGGTGGAAGGCGTTCCAGCTTCCGGGGCGCACCAGCGGCATTCCGCCGCAAATCACGGACACTACCAAGCGCGGGACGCGTCGGGCCGGCGACCGGGCCCCCGCAGCAGCGGTTGACCGCGGTCGGAGGCCGGGGCTAACTACTCGCGCACTCGTTGGAGGAGCCGCATGCCGCTCGGAGTCGTTCGCACCTCGATCACCTCTCCCCTTCGCCTCCGGGCCAGGGCGTTCGTCCTTGCCGTGCTCGCTGCCTGTCTTCTGACTCCCATCGCCTCAGCGGCCGCGGTCTTCCGCGTCGACGTCACCACGGACTCGACGGATGCAGATCCAGGCGACGGCGCCTGCGCCGACCCCAGCGGGGACTGCAGCCTCCGTGCGGCGATCCAGGAAGCCAACGCCAGTCCGGGCGCCGATCACATCGAGTTGCCTGCCTTTCCTCCCCCGGGAGTCTACGAGCTGACCCTCGTCGGTGCGGACGAGGACGCGAGCGCCACGGGCGATCTCGACGTCACGGAAGACTTGACCATTCGTGGCGTGGGTGCCGGGCGCATCACCGTGCGCTCGACCCCGACCGATCGCGCCATCGACGTCTTCCCCGACGTCGCCTTGGACCTCGTCAGTTTCCAGGTCGAGAACGGCAGCCTCCCCGGCGGCTCGGGCGGGTGTGTGCGCAATCGCGGTACGCTCCGCCTGGATTCCGTCACTCTGCGGGCCTGCGAGGCCCAGTTCGGGGGCGGCATCGCGAATCTCTCCGGCGCGACCTTATCGACCGTCAACACCACCATCAGCGGCAACACCGCTTCCGACCAGGGTGGCGCGATCGCCAACTCGGGCGAGGGGTCGACCATCCGCCTGCGCTACACCACACTCGCGGCCAACTCCGCGGTCGCCGGCAGCGGCATCCACAACCTCGGCACCGGCGACATGCAGAGCACCTTGCTCGCCAACGACACCGGCAACTGCGCTGGCATCACGCTCACGTCGCTCGGCTACAACATCGATTCCACGGCTTCGTGCTTCCTCGACGGCGTCGGTGATCGCTCAAACGTGGATCCCATGCTCGGGCTGCTCGTCGCCAACGGCGGCAACAGCCTCACGCACGCCCTGCTCGCACAGAGCCCGGCCATCGACGCCGCTCTCGACGAGTCTTGCCCAGCGTTCGATCAACGTGGGCGCATCCGTCCCGCCGATGGCAACTCGGATGCGGGCGCCGACTGCGACATCGGCGCCTACGAGGCCCTCGCCGCCGCCCCGACCTCCACGCCGACGGCGACCCCCCCCCACACCGGCACCTTGCCGCCGACGGCAACGCCGACGGTCACGTCGACGGCGACTCCGACCGATACGCCGACCCCGACGCCGACGCCGACGCCGACCGAGTCCGCTACCCCCACCGAGACCGGCACCCCGACGATCACGGCGACGGCCACCCATACGGCGTTGCCGACGACGACGCGCACGCCCACCTGGACACGCACGTTCACTCCGGTGGTGTCGGCGACCCCGACGCCGACCGCGACGGCGACCGCAACGCCGGTGACGCCGGTTCCACCGCAGGTCGTGGTCGCCGTCGTCGACGCGAATCCCGGCCAGGAGGTCGAAGTGGGAGTGTCGCTCCAGGTGGGCGATACCCCGGTGAGCGCGGTGAACGCCGAGATCGCATTCGATCCGCAGTTCGTGCCGATCGTCCGCAGCGAAGAGAATGCCCCCGCGTGCACGGTCAATCCCGCCCTGCCCGACGTCGCTTCGGCGTTCGTCTTGCGCCCCAATGGCTGCACGGATGAGGGCTGTGGCGCCGTGTTCACGGCGGTCTTTCCGACTTTTCCGGTGCGGGCCATTCCCGATGGCGCACTGCTGTTCAGCTGCCGCTTCGCGGTCTCCGCGAGTGCACCGTTCGCGAGCTATCCGCTCGCCATCGGCCCGCTCGTGGTCGCCGACACCACCGGCAGCGCGATCGCCAATCCCATTGGCGTCGCCGGCGCCATCGAAGTCGTTCCGGTGCCGACCGTCACTCCGACGGCAACGCCGACGTCGACGGCAACCGCGACAGCGACGGCGACTCCGAGCGCGACACCGACGATCTCGTGCACCGGAGATTGCAGCCTCGATGCCAGCGTCACCGTCGACGAGATCGTCACGCTCGTCAGCATCGCGCTCGGTACGGCGGAGTTGGACGGATGTCGTGCCGCCGATGCGGACGGCGACGAACAGGTCACCGTCGACGAGATCGTCACCGCGGTCACCAACGCTCTGCTCGGCTGCTCCCGGTCGCCTTGACCGTCGTGGCGATCGGCCACTTCCCGCAGCATGGAACCTGATCGCGCGCGTTGGCCCGACCGCATGGGCCCGCTCGACACGGTTGCGTGGGCTTTGACGCGCGCAGGCTGCGAGCCGCCGGCGTTCGGCTTGATGCTGTTCCTCGACGGAGTCGCCAAGGTCGCCGCCCTGGAGGAGTCATTGTGGAAGCTCTGCGACCGCTCGACGCGGCTGCGTCAGCGCGTGGCGGACGTCCCCTTGGACCTGGCGCCGCCGGAGTGGGTCGAGGACGAGCGCTTCGAAATCGGACGGCACTTTCAGCGAGCCTCGTCTCGAGCTCGATCGATCCCCGCGCTCCTCCGGGCTGCGCGCATGGATCTCGATCGGCGACTCGCGGTCGATCAGCCCCTGTGGCGAGCGGTCTTGTACGACCGCCTACCTCACGAGCGGAGCGCGACGCTCCTGCAGTTCCATCCCAGCACCACGGACGGGCTCGGACCCTCGCGTCTGCTGGCCAAGATCTACGGAACCGAGCTACCCGTCGACCCCAGTGCGGGTGGATTCAGTCTGACGCCCCGGCTGACCTCCGCCGACGCCCTGCTTTGGCGCGCCTTGCAGTTCAATTGGGACGACTTGCCCGACCTGGTGACTTCGGCGATGCCGACGCTGCTGCCCGAGAGCCTGGTAGACCCGCGCTCGTGGATGACCCGTGCGCCCGATACGCGTTGGCTCACGCAGCTCGGAGCGGGCCTGCTGGGTCGCTCGACGGCGCCGACGACGGCCCGGGCTCGGCGCCGTTCGCGGCGATTGTTCACGTGCGAGCTGGAAGCGGACGCGATCGACCAGGCCGGCGAGCGCCTCGGCTGCGATGACCATACGATCCTGGCGCATGTTCTCGCCTGCGCTCTCGCTCGTGCCCGACGCGAGGCGAAGCTCACCGATCTACCTACGGAGGTGTGGTTGCGCGTGCAGCTCGCCGCCGGGCGGGGCCCGGTCCTCGT
>CALJUJ010000014.1 GCA_937975525.1 uncultured bacterium | reverse complement strand
CCCGGCGTTCCGCTGCCGCTGCACGTCTTCGAGCCGCGTTACCGCCAGATGATCCGCGAGGCGGACGACTTCCATCAGTTCATCGGCATGATCCTGCTGCGCGAGGAAGCCGCACCGAAAACGGACGGCGCACCGGCGATCTTCCAGGTCGGCTGCGTCGGCAAGATCGTCAACGTCGAACCGTTGCCCGACGGGCGCTCGAACGTCCTCCTGCACGGCGTGCGCGAATTCCGCGTCGTCGAGGAAATCGCGGGCAAGCCCTACCGGCAGGCCAAAGTCGAGTGGCTGCGCCGCCAGCCGGGTGACCTCGAGCCAACGGCGCGTGCGCGGCTGATCGCGGTGTTGCGGGACTATCTTCGGCGGGACGAGGCCAGCCCCGCGCACAAAGTCCTGAACGACGGGTCGCTGTCGGACGAGATCCTGGTGAACTTCTTTTCCTATGTTCTCGACGTGCCGCCGCTGGAAAAGCAAGCGCTGCTCGAGGAGCCATCTCTCGCTGGGCGTGCGCAGCGGTTGCGCGAAGTCGTCGAGTTCCGCAACGCAGCCGAGCTCGCTGGCCTCGACGTGAGCGACTCGAACCGGTTCCACTGACGCCAGCGTCGAGATCACGGCGTGGACTCCCAGCAGACGCTACGCTAAGGATCATCGATACCGCTAGTCCGTCGGATGGACCCGCCAGGGGCCGGTCCGACCCGTGACAGGAGGAACCTTCCATGGCGAAGACGTTCAAGCAGTTGATGGACGACGCCCGCGAGATCGTCCCAGAGTGGAGCATCGATCAGGTCAAGGCCGACATCGAAGGGGACCAGCCACGTACGTTGCTGGACGTTCGCGAGAAGGAGGAGTTCCGTGAAGGGCACCTCGCCGGGGCCGTATCGGTGCCGCGAGGGTTTCTCGAGATCCAGGTCGAGGAGAAGGTTCCGGACAAGACCACGCCGATCGTCGCCTACTGCGCCGGGGGAACACGGTCACTGTTGGCCGCGCGCAACTTGAAGGAAATGGGCTACACCGACGTGGTGTCGATGAACGGCGGCTACTCGGCATGGAAGGGAGCCGGCTACCCGTGGGAGCAGGTGCGCAAGTTCACGCCCGACCAGTTGTCACGCTACAGCCGGCACTTCTTGCTGTCCGAGGTCGGTGAAGCTGGGCAGGCGAAGCTCATGGACGCCAAGGTTCTGTGCGTCGGGGCCGGTGGCCTGGGGTCGCCGACGGCGCTCTACCTGGCGGCTGCCGGGGTGGGCACGCTCGGCATCATCGACGACGACGTGGTCGACCTGAGCAACTTGCAGCGCCAGATCCTCCACACCAACGACCGCGTCGGCGAGCTCAAGATCGAGTCGGCGCGCAAGACCATCCAGGCGCTCAATCCCGACGTCCGCGTCGTCGGCTACACCGAGCGCCTCAGCTCGGCCAACATCATGCGGATCCTCGAGGATCAGGACTACGACGTCGTGGTCGACGGATGCGACAACTTCCCGACGCGCTACCTGATCAACGACGCCTGCGTCATGAGCGGCAAGCCGAACGTCCATGGAAGCATCTTTCAGTTCGAGGGCCAGGTGACCGTGTTTCATCCGGGAGAGGGTCCCTGCTATCGCTGCCTCTTTCCGGAGCCGCCGCCGCCGGGTGCCGCGCCGAGCTGCGCGGAAGCGGGCGTCCTCGGTGTACTTCCCGGGCTGGTCGGCTGCGTGCAGGCGCTCGAAGCGATCAAGATCATTCTCGGTGTCGGTAGGGGGCTCGTCGGGCGGATGGTCTACTTCGACACGCTCAGTATGGAGTTGCGCACCCACAAACTGCGGCGTGACCGCGAGTGCCCGATGTGCGGCGAGTCGCCGACGATTCGCGAGCTCGTCGACTACGAGGAATTCTGCGGGTTGCGCCAGGCACCGGCGGAACAGTCGCGCATTCTCCAGGTGGCCGCGGGCCGTTGAGTGATTCGCGTCGACGCCAAGCTTCACGCCGCACTGCGGCGCTACCTGCCTCCCGACGCGGAAGGTGTGACCGTGTCGGTCGAGCTTCCCGACGCGGCGACGGTAGCTGACCTGGTGAAGGCCCTGGGCATCCCCGAGGGTTACGCCAAGCTGGTGGTGGACGGCACCGAGCAACTGCCGTTCACGGCGCCGCTGAAGGACGGCCAGTCGCTGCAGCTCTTTCCGCCGCTGGCGGGCTGACGCCGACGCCATCGACCTGCCCGGCGCGTTTCCGCGTTCGTTGAAGCGAACACGAGAAATCGCCGAATGGAACCTTGACAGTTTCGCTCCTGCCTGGCTAATTCATAGGCCCTTGTGCGCTTTTGCCTAAGATTTTAAGGATCATGGACTGGGATCTCGACGATATCGACCGCCACATCCTGGCCTTGTTGCAAGACAACTGTAAGCGGCCGCTCGCCAAGATCGGCGACGAGGTCGGGTTGTCCGCGCCCTCGGTGCAGGAGCGCGTGCGCAAGCTCGAGGACAATGGAGTGATCGTCGGCTACCACGCGGTGCTCGACGCGCGCACCGTCGGCAAGGACGTGACGGCCTTCATCGGCGTGTCGATACGGCACCCACGCGGCATCGAGGCCTTTGAAGCCGCGGTTGTCGGCATCGAGGACATCCTCGAATGCAATCACGTGACCGGGGGCTACACGTTGATGGTCAAGGTGAAAAGCGAGGACACGTCTTCGCTGGAAAAGCTGATCAGCCAGGTCCGCTCGATCGAGGGGGTGGAGCGGACCGAGACGATGGTCGTCCTGTCGACGACCGCCGAGCGGACGCGCATCCCCGTGCGAACGCCGCCCGACGGGGGCGCTCGCCGGTCGCGACGCTCGGGCGACCGACATCCGGTCCATCACCTGAAGGGAGTGTGAAGCACATGGCAATCCACGCAAAGCAGGGACTCTACGATCCCCGGTTCGAGCACGACGCGTGCGGCGTCGGCTTCATCGCCAACATCAAAGGCGAGCGCTCCCACGACGTCGTCCGCAAGGGCATCCAGATCATGGAGAACCTGACCCATCGGGGGGCCTGCGGCTGCGACCCGCTCACGGGCGACGGCGCCGGCATCTTGATGCACGTGCCGTACGAGTTCTTCGAGAAGGAGTCGCACGGTCTCGGGTTCACGCTGCCCGAACCGGGCCACTATGGCGTCGGCGTGGTGTTCCTGCCGCCCGACGTCAACGAGCGCAACACCTGCATCCGCATCTTCGAGAAGGCGGTTCGCGATGCCGGACAGCATCTCCTCGGCTGGCGGACGGTGCCGACCGATCCCACCCACTGCGGCGAGGTGGCGCGCAGCCGCATGCCGGCGATCCGCCAGATCTTCATCGGTCGTGGCAAGAACGTCGCCGACGAGGAAGCCCTGCAGCGCAAGCTCTACGTCATCCGCAAGCAGGTCGAGCTACAGGTCGCCAAGGCGCACCTCGACGACGCTGAAGCGTTTCACGTTCCGAGCCTCTCGACGCGCACGATCGTCTACAAGGGCATGCTGTTGCCCGAGCAGTTCAACTTCTATCCGGATCTCAACGACACCAGCGTCACCAGCGGCATCGCGCTCGTGCACCAGCGCTTCAGCACGAACACGTTCCCCTCGTGGGAGCGTGCTCACCCATACCGCTACATGGCGCACAACGGCGAGATCAACACGTTGCGCGGCAACGAAAACTGGATGCGCGCGCGCGAGCGGATGTTCGACTCCGATCTCTTCGGCGCGGACATCGCCAAGCTGCGGCCGATCATCGACGAGACGATGAGCGATTCCGGAAAGTTCGACAACGCCCTCGAGCTGCTCGTGCACACCGGCCGCTCACTACCCCATGCCGTGATGATGATGGTCCCCGAGGCCTGGCAGAAGCACGAGGCGATGAGCGAGACGAAGAAGGCGTTTTACCAGTACCACTCGTGCCTGATGGAGCCCTGGGACGGCCCGGCGTCGATCGCCTTCACCGACGGCCGCGTGATCGGGGCCGTTCTCGATCGCAACGGGCTGCGCCCCTCGCGCTACGTCGTCACCAAGGACGGCTTCGTCGTCATGGCTTCGGAGGTGGGCGTCGTCGACATCGATCCTGCCAACGTCGCCGAGAAGAACCGTTTGCAGCCGGGACGGATGTTCCTCGTCGACATGGAGAACGGCCGTATCGTCGACGACGAGGAGATCAAGGAAGGCATGGCGGCACGCAAGCCCTACCGCGCCTGGCTCGACGAGCAGTTCGTGCCGGTCGCGAAGCTTCCGGCGCCGCAGAGCCCGCCGCATCCCTACGCGGCCGACGGCTTGCTCACGCGGCAGCAGCTCCACGGCTACACGCTCGAGGACCTACGCCTGCTGATGGCGCCGATGGCCGTCCGTGGCGAAGAGGCGATCGGGTCGATGGGAACCGATACCCCGCTGGCGGCGCTGTCCGACAAGCCGCAGCTTCTGTTCAACTACTTCAAGCAGCTGTTCGCACAGGTGACGAATCCGCCGATCGACCCGATTCGCGAAGACATCGTCATGTCGGTCCAGGCGCCGCTCGGCGCCGAGCAGAACCTCTTCGATGAGACGCCCGAGCATTGTCACCAGATCGAGCTCGAGAACCCGATCATCACCAACG
>CALJUJ010000013.1 GCA_937975525.1 uncultured bacterium | reverse complement strand
ACGCCCCGGTAGATCGAGCTCTTCGTCATGCGCACTGCGATCGGCGCCGCACTGGCGATCGCCCCGGCGAGATCGCCGACCGCAGCCGCGAAGTCGTCCGCGGGCACCACCCGGTTGACGATGCCGAGGCGTTCGGCCTCGACCGCATCGAAGACGCGACCGGTGAAGAACAGCTCGCAGGCGACGGCCGTGCCGACGAGCCGCGGCAACAGGTACGTGCCTCCCATGCCCGGATGAATCCCGAGGCGACTGAACGTCATGCCCATCTTCGCACTGTCGACGGCGATGCGCATGTCGCACGCCAGGGCCAGGCAAAGGCCCGCGCCGATCGCATGGCCATTGACGGCGGCAATCGTCGGTACGTCGAGCTCGCGCACCGACAAGTAGCGGCGGTAGAAGTCGGCCGGAGCCCCCTTCATGCTCGGCCCACCGTCCGCGCTGCGGGCGCCGGTGTCGCGAGCGAGCATGCCGAGATCGCCGCCAGCACTGAAGGACTTCCCGGCACCGGTGAGAACGACGACGCGCGCCTCGCGATCGGCACGGATCTCGGCGACGGCGCGAACGATCTCCTCGCCCATCGACGGCGACATCGCGTTGCGGGTTTCGGGCTCGTTCAGCGTGAGCGTGACGACCCCCTGCGGGTCGCGTTCGAGCTTGATGTGTTCGTAGGCCATGCGCACCTCCGGCGCCTGGTTCTAGGTCGCCTAGGGCATGGGTTCAATCGACACCTTTCGCGACGGCGGATGCGAGCGGGCGGTCGAAGGGCGACGGATCGGCATCCACGTGCGCGTCGAGCCCTGCATCGGAGCACGGTTGGTTGCAACCTCGCCAACGCCATTGTAAGCCCCGAAGTCGACCTCGGCCTGCCGTACGGCAGGGATTTCGCGATGGAGAAAGGACCTCGGGCCATGGCACGCAAGAAAATCGCACTCATTGGATCGGGCATGATCGGCGGAACGCTCGCGCACCTCGCCGCGATCAAACACCTCGGTGACGTCGTTCTGTTCGACGTCGTCGAGGGGAGGCCCCAAGGCAAGGCACTCGACCTCATCGAAGCCGGGCCGATCGAGGGCTTCGACGTCGACATCACCGGCACCAACTCCTACGACGACATCGCCGGCGCCGACGTCTGCATCGTCACGGCGGGCCTGCCGCGCAAGCCGGGGATGAGCCGCGACGACCTGCTCTCCGTCAACTGCAAGATCATGGGCGACGTCGCGCAGAACATCCGCGACAAGGCTCCGAACGCCTTCGTCATCGTCATCACCAATCCACTCGATGCGATGGTGACGGCGATGAAGAAGATCACCGGGTTCCCCAAGGAACGCATCGTCGGCCAGGCAGGCGTGCTCGATTCCGCGCGCTACCGCACGTTCATCGCCATGGAGCTCGGCGTCTCGGTGCAGAGCGTCAACGCGATCGTTCTCGGCGGTCACGGCGACGACATGGTCCCCGTGCGCGGCTACTGCCAGGTGGGCGGCGTGCCGGTGGCCAAGCTGATCGAGCCGGGCCGCCTCGACGCGATCGAGGCACGCGTGCGGCAGGCCGGCGGCGAGGTCGTCGCTCTTCTGAAGACGTCGGCCTACTACTCGCCAGCCCATGCGGCGATTCAAATGACCGAGGCCTACCTCTACGACCGCAAGCAGATCCTTCCCTGCGCGGCGCTGCTCGAAGGCGAATACGGCGTCGACGGCCTGTACGTCGGCGTACCGGTGGTGATCGGCGGCGGCGGCGTCGAGAAGGTGATCGAGCTCGAGCTGAGCGACGCCGAGAAGGAAGCGTTCGCCGGCTCGGTCGCGCACGTCCGCGACCTGGTCGAAGCGTCGGCGAAGTTCCTCCCGGGCAACTGATCCCGAGCCGGCCGACCGAGGAAGCGATGAACATCCACGAGTTCCAGGCGAAGGAAGTGCTGCGCAGTTACGGCGTCGCCGTGCCCCGGGGCGAAGCCGCCGACGACGGCGAGGAGGTCGAGCGCCTCGCCCACGAATTGGGCCCCGTCTGTGTCGTCAAGGCCCAGATCCATGCCGGCGGGCGCGGCAAGGCGGGTGGCGTCAAGGTCTGCAAGAGCGCTGCCGAGGCGCGTGCCTTTGCCGAGAAGCTCCTGGGCAGCACCCTGGTCACGCACCAGACCGGGCCCGAGGGCCGCACCGTCCGGCGCGTGCTCGTCGAGGAGGGTTGCGACATCGCCCGCGAGCTGTACCTCGGCATGGTCATCGACCGAGCCACCAGCCGCCCTACCCTCATGGCCAGCTCGGAAGGCGGCGTCGAGATCGAGGAGGTCGCCGCGCGGTCGCCGGAGAAGATCCTGCGCGAGGTCATCGACCCCGCCATCGGCCTACAGGCCTACCAAGCCCGCAAGGTCGCCTTCGGACTCGGCCTCGGCAAGGAGAGCGTCGGCAAATTCGTGAAGTTCGCGACCGCCCTGTACCGCGCCTTCGTCGACTGCGACGGATCGATGGCGGAGATCAATCCTCTAGTGGTGACCGGCTCGGGTGATCTGCTGGCGCTCGACGCCAAGATGGGCTTCGACGACAACGCCTTGTTCCGCCAGCCCAAGGTCCACGACCTGCGCGACATCTACGAAGAGGACCCGAAGGAAGTCGAAGCTTCGAAGTTCGACCTGAGCTACATCTCGCTCGACGGCAACATCGGCTGCATGGTCAACGGCGCCGGGCTCGCCATGGCGACGATGGACATCATCAAGCACAGCGGTGGCGCGCCGGCGAACTTTCTCGACGTCGGCGGCGGCGCCACCAAGGAGAAGGTGACGGCGGCTTTCAAGATCATCCTGGCGGACCCCAACGTGAAGGCGGTTCTCGTCAACATCTTCGGCGGCATCATGCAGTGCGACGTGCTCGCGCAGGGCGTCGTCGACGCCGCCCGCGAGGTATCGCTCGAGATTCCCCTCGTGGTTCGCCTCGAAGGTACCAATGTCGAGCGCGGCAAGCAGATCCTCGCCGAATCGTCGATCGACGTGATCGCCGCCAGCGACATGGCGGACGCGGCGCAGAAGGTCGTCGCCGCCTGCGGCGCGGCCTGACGCCGGCGACCTAGAGGTCTTCGGCGAGGACGACGTCGCGATCGCTGTTGTCGGCGTTCTCGAAGATGTCGTTGATGTACAGCTCGGCGCGCAACACCTGATCGATGAGCCCGCGAAAGATCGCGCCGACGCGATCGCGCGGGCGCTCGAGTAATATGATCGCCTGCGTCGTCGCCGCATCGTCGGATTCGAGCAAGCTCAGCAAGTGCGACGTCTGCGCGTCGCCGACGTTGCCCGTGAAGGCGCGGCCGGTCGGGCCCCCGCCGCAAGCGAACACACCGTCGATCGGCGAGCACACCTCGAAACGGACTCGGGGACGCTCCAAGGTCGTCGCGAGCGGAGCGTCGGCGCCCACCTGGATGCTCAGGGTCGCCGTCGGATGATCGGCATCGAGCACGCGGGGTTCGGCCGACGGGCCCTGGACCTCGAACCCGGTCACCTCGATCGTGCCCGTCGTATCCGGACAATCGGCTTCGACCCAGTCGAACCGCGCTTCGTATGGCGGCGGCGCGTTGACGAGCAGGAATGTGTATCGTTCGCCGGTGACCAGCGCGAAGGTGCGGTCGGCGTCCACCTCGTGCCGAGCCCCGCTGCTGGCGATGTGGTCGAGGCGAAAGCAGGCGCCACCGCCGCGTGCCTCGACGCGGAACAACGCCTGCGGAAAGAACTCGCGCTCGGGGTCGCTGCCACAGCCGGAACCGGCCGCCCACGCGAGCACGCACACCAGGAGGCTCGTCACCCTCATCGCCGCAGCTTGTGTCAGGATCGCCGCACACCGTCAAGAAAGCGATCGCGCACGAGCGGCTCCGGGCACGTTCCGGCACCGGTACGCGCGATCGCGACGGCAACGTGCTCGCCAACGGGGAGAGGATGACGCGTACGGAGTTCGAAGAATCGGTCGAACAGGTCCTGGCGGACTTGCCCGAGGCCTATGCGCGCCGCCTCGACAACGTCGAGGTGCTGATCGAAGACGCGCCCAGCGCCGCCACGCTGCGCGAAATGGGGCTCGACCCGCGCCGCGACACGCTGTTCGGTCTTTACGACGGCGTACCACTCGGCGAGCGCTCGATCGAGGATACGTGGCTTCCGGACCGGATCACGCTCTTCTACAAACCTCTGGTGCGGTCGTTTCGGTCGCCGCGACGGATCCGCGAGGAGATTCGCAAGACCGTCCTGCACGAAATCGCCCACTTCTTCGGGATGGACGACGAGGAAATCGAGGATCTCGGCTACTGAGCGTCAGTCGCGGCGCGAGCGTTCCGTACGCCCACGACGCGCGGCCTTCTTCGGCTCGGCCTTGGCCTCGCGCGTCGGCGTGGCGTCTTCCTTCTTGCCCGGCTGGGCGAGGCGGCGCAGTTGTCCCAACTGGCGCTCGAGGGTGCGCAGGTTTTCCTCGACGCGGTGGAGTTCCTGACGAAACGCTGGGTGGTTGGTGACGCGCTCGATCGAGCTGCGCACCTGCGAATCGAGCCGCTGCTGCAGCTGCTCGAGCTGACGTTGCGGAAGCTCGAGTAGCTCGTTGAGGAACGACAAGGGCAAGTTGCCGCCTCCCTCGGCGTCTTTCTCCAGCGGCGGTGCCCCACTGCGCCGGACTCTCTCCTCGCCGCCGAGCACCAAGTCACGCACGTCGTGCATGCGCTCCTCGGCGATCTCGCGCACGTTCTCGAGCGCCTCACGGCCGCGACCCACTCGTGACAGCAGTTCCTGCAGCGTCTCCCCGCCTTGCTGGATCAGCCAACGCAGCACCGGCAGCTGGGGCGCGCCCTCGCTGCGCTTCGCTTCTTCGTAGATGATCTGCGCGAAGGTCACCGCCGTCAGGTCCTCGCCGGTGTCGTTGTCGATGATGCGCAGGTCCTCTTCGCCGCGAATCAGCTCGGCAATCGCGTCCAAGGTGACGTAGCGACTCGCCTTCGTGTCGTACAACTTGCGATTGCCGTAGCGTTTGATCAGTCGCGTCATGTGCAGGCCCTGGTGTTCGGGCTAGCACACGCACTTCGAGCACGGCAAGGAAGTGGCACGCTTCCGAAGTGCCTCCGTTTGATTCTGGCGAACCGAAGGGGGCGGTCTTCGCGCATCGCGATCCAGATCGCAGTGAACCGCCGCGCGCCCTTCCCTTGCTCGCCTCCTGTGGCTACGTTCGGCGACGTGAGCGAACGATCCTTCCGTGCCGCAGCCTTGCAGTTCCGCGCAACCGGCGACAAGGCACGCAACCTCGACGCGCTCGAGTCTTTCACGGAAGTGGCCGCAGCCCAGGGAGCGGAGCTGGTCGTTGCGCCGGAGGTCTTCCTGTGGCGCGGCCCGCAAGAGCAGGAGCCGGCAGTGGCCGAGCCGGTGCCCGGACCCGTTCCCGACCGGCTCGCATCGATCGCACGCCGCTTCCGGGTCCATCTCGTCGCCGGATCGCTTCTCGAGCTAGCCACTGACGCTCGATGCTCCAATACCTCCCTCGCGTACGCCCCCGACGGCACCCAGCCCGCCGCCTACCGCGCGCTCCCCCTCTTCGACGTCGACCTCGGAAGCACCCTCAGCATCCGTGAATCCGACACTCGCCTGGGAGGCGACACCGCCGTCTCGTTCGCCTGCTCGCTCGGCCGCATCGGCCTCGGAATCTGCTACGACCTGCGCTTCCCCGAGCTGTTCCGCCGCCTGGCGCAGGCGGAGGCAACGGTGGTGGCGGTTCCCTCGGCGTTCACGTTCAACACCGGCAGCGCCCATTGGGAAGTGCTGTTGCGGGCCCGCGCCATCGAGAATCAGTGCTACGTCGTCGCCGCCAACCAGTACGGCGAAGGCATGGGCGGGATCGTCAACTACGGACATTCCATGATCGTCGACCCGTGGGGCACCGTCGTCGCTCGCACCGGAGGCGATCGCGACGATGTGGTCGTTGCGACCATCGACGGCTCCTACCTCGAGCGGGTCCGCGCACAGCTGCCCGCCCTGCAACACAAGAGGCTCGACACGGGTGACCGCTGATCGCTCCCGCCGCGGCGCACGAACGCTGGAACGTGCGCACGTGAAGTCCTTCTTTCGCGTCGTCTCCACCGACGAAGCACGCCGTCAGATCGCTTCCCTGGCGCCCGTGGCCAGCGAGTTCGTGAGCGTCGCCGACGCCGACGGCCGGGTGCTCGCGGCCGACCTGCGAGCGCGTGAGGACATGCCGCACTTCGACCGCGCGAACATGGACGGCTACGCCGTCCGCGCCCGCGACACCTTCGGAGCGTCGGCGAGCGTGCCCGCCTACCTCGATCTCGCTGGAGTCGTCGAGATGGGGCGTTCGGCGCGCCGGCGGCTCGGCCGCGGCCAGGCCGTGCGCATCTCGACGGGAGGCATGCTCCCCCCCGGAGCCGACGCGGTGGTCATGGTGGAGTACACCGACGAGATCGAGGGCAACGCCCTCGAAACGCACCGCTCGGGCCGCTGCGTCGAAGTGCAGCGCGGCGTCGCGCCGTGGGAGAACGTCATGCGCGCGGGCGATGACATCGCCCGCGGCTCCACCGTGTTCCGCAGCGGACGCCGGCTTCGCGCGCGCGACCTCGGCGCGCTCGCCGGCATCGGCGTCCATCGCGTTCGCGTACACCGGCGACCCCGCGTCGCACTCGTGTCGACGGGCGATGAGATCGTACCGCCCGACACGCGCCCGAAGCCCGGGCAGGTTCGCAACATCAACGCGCTCTCCCTGCAGGCGATGATCCGCGAAGCGGGCGGCAGCGTCACCGACTTCGGCGTCGTTCGCGACCGGCGCGACGATCTCGAAGCCGCGTTGCGTCGCGGCCTCGACGATCACGACGTCGTCATCCTGTCGGGCGGGAGCTCGGTCGGCACCAAGGACATCGCCCTCGAGGTCGTCCAATCGTTTCCGCGCTCCGAGATCCTCTTCCACGGCATCTCGGTTGCCCCGGGCAAGCCGACGATCCTGTCGCGGGCCCGCGATAAGCCGATCCTCGGCCTTCCGGGGCATCCGCAGTCGGCGTTGCTGATCTTCGAGATTTTCGGCGCGCCCCTGTTGCGCCGCATCGGCGGCGAGTCGGCCGAATCCGTCTTCGAGGCGCGCCGCTCGGTGCGGGCCACCCTCACGCGCAACGTCGCTTCGAAGCCGGGCCGCGAGGACTACGTACGCGTCGCCCTCGAAGCGGCCGCCGACGGCTTCCGCGCCCGTCCGATGGCCGGCAAGTCGGGCGCCGTCTTCAATCTCGTGCAGGCCGATGGCCTGGTGTGCGTGCCCGCCAGCGCCGAAGGTCTCGACGAAGGCACCACCGTCGACGTGCGGTTGCTGTGAGCCTGCGTCAATCGGCCTTCGGCTCGACGACGTAGCGTTCGGCCACGTCCTCCACCTCGTCGGCCGCGCACAGGCGGCTTCGGAAGAACCGCCCTTCGATCCACGGACGCGACAGGTTGCCGAAGAACGGAGAGCCCGGGTCACCGCTCGGCCCGGAGGAGTGGGAGAACCAGGCTTCGTCGGGGCGGCTCAAGTCGCAGACGAAGCGCGTGCTCGGCCCGACCAGCGAGATCAGCTGCTTGCCGATCGGAACGTTGATCGAGGGATTCACCGTGTAGCCGTCGCCGGGTAAGGCTTCGTCGAGCGCCGTGAAGCGCTTGCCGATGCCCGGAATCACGGAGAACACGGTGCCGAGGCGCGCCCGTTGGACCGTGCCCCAGCGCCAGCTCGTCGGGCTGGCCCCGCACGCCTTCTCGACGCGCGACACCGCACGCGCGAACGCCCGCAAGGCGAGCTCCCCGAGGCCGCCCACGGCGTGACGTTCGAGCTCGGGGCGCAGCGGATCGTCGGCGTCGAGGACGAGCTGTTGGACACGCGGGCGTGCCTTGCGGCTGGCCGCGAAGCGCGCACCGACGTCATCGCCCAGCAGCTGCCGGAAGACGATCCGGGCCAACTCGACCTCACAGAACACGTAGAGCAGCGCTCCCGCGGAATCCGTGGCGAAGCTACCGTCCCAATCTGCCAGCGCCGCGCGCGCCGCTTCGACGTTACCATGCGGCGCCGAATGCCCCTGCAGCAACTTCAGCCAAGCGTCACGCAGCGGCGCGGCGTAAGCTCCCTCGACGTTCGCCTGGATTGCCATCGACGACTGCGCATCGTGGTCCGTGCGCTGCCCGAGGAGAGCTTCGATCTGATCCTGGCGCAGCCGCGGCTCGAAATGGGACGCGGTGGCGATCGTCTCGAACTGGCTCGGGTCGGTCATCGCGTTCGCCGAGCTCACGAAGCCACGGTCGGGGTTGGTGACCTTCGGCATCTCGCCGAACGGCACGAAGCCGTCCCACTGCGCGTCGGGATCGTGCGCGTCGCGCACGAAGAGACCGTCCTTGGGGCGCCGCGGCAGGCGCCCGTAGAGCTCCCAGGCGATGTGGCCGTCGCGGTGGCCGTACACGTGATTGAAGTCGAACGGCCCGTCGTTGAGCTTCTCGAGCGCCGCGCGATGCTCGGCGACCGTGCGCGCACCCATCAGGTCGAGCGAGCCCTCGAAGTAGCGCGACATGTCGGACGACACGAAGCGTACGGCAAGATCGACGCCGTCATGATGTCGCCAACCGGGATAGAGAACACCGTGCTCGCAGGACTCCCACTCGAGGCGAACCGAACGACCGAAGCGGGCGTAGTGGGTGGCCGCTCGCTTGACGATCCGGCCATGGCCGTCGACGGTGCGGTAGCGGCCGACGTCATCGCGGTCGCGGTGCACGCGGTAGAGGTCCCAGCCATCGCGAAAGCCCGTGGTGACGCCCCAGGCCAGGTGACCGTTGTGCCCCAAGCCGAAGCTCGGGCATCCGGGGAACTGCCCTCCCTGGATGCGGTACTCGGGGACGTCGAGGTGCGCGTGGTACCAGAACGTCGGCAACGGAATCACAGGCACGTGTGGATCGTTGGCCACGATCGGGGCTCCGCCGGCGCTGCGTGCAGCCGCGACCGCCCAGTTGTTGCTCCCGCCGCCGACGTCGTGGAGCCCGAGCTCCGGCGTCGGCCCGTCGACCGGTTCGTAGGTGCGGGGGACGTTCTCCCAGGGCACGTCGCGGTAGATCTTGCGCGCCAGGCCGTCGCCGCCGTGTCCGCGCACGGCGTCGAAGATGAGCTCGTGCTCGATACCGGTGAGCGTCACCACGAAGGCGCAGGTACGACCGTTCAACAGCGAGTCTTGCGGCCGCCACGGACGCACGCGGCCGAAGAACAGATACTCGTCGGGGTAGACGCCGCGCATCGCCCGCAGCGCCGCATTGACGCCCTCGGCGAAGCGCTCCAGACACGCCCGGGGACGCGCCTCGAGGCGGTCGAAGTCGGCCTCGCTCTGCGTCTCGAGCTCGAGCGGTCGGATGAATTGATCGACGTCGCGAACCTGCTTCCCGCCGATCACATCGAGACCCCGCGGCGCCGTGAGGTTGCCGATCAGCTCGCAAAACCGGCCGCCGCCGAGGTGGCGCACGAGATCGAGGAACACGAACCGGTCGGCGCCCTGGAGGAAGCCGACGGCGGCGTATGCGTCGGTTTCGTGCTCGGCATAGATGTGGGGCACGCCGTGACGATCGCGCACGATCTCGAGGCGGCCGCGCATGGCCGGGAGATTCGCTGCCGTAGGCTCGGGGTGGGTTCCGCCGACGCGCGCCGCGGAGGCTCCGAGCAGACGGCCGACGAAGCGGCGCAGCATGCGCAGGCGCCGCTTTCCCGGCACCGCGGTGACCGGTCGACTCATCGGCGCGACCCTACCGCTGCGTGCCTTGGTTGTCCATTGACTGCGCCCCGGCGAGTGCAGGGTCGAGAACGATGCGCTTGAGGATGTAGGCGAGCAGAGCGGCCGCTTGCTCGGGGTCTTCGACGCGTGCGTGCAGATCGACCTGCGCACGCTGCGGGCGCTGGGCTTCGGCCGCGAGCACGGTGAGCAGATCCCCGGACGATTCGACGCGTCGCAGGAAGGGAACGACGACTGCACCAAGTTCGGCGGCGAGGCCGGTCGCGCCCGGTGGTGGGGGTCCGCCGAACGATCGCAGCGCCAGTGCGGCGGCCGCGGCGCGCTGCGCGGGCTTCCACGCGAACGGAGCGAATGCCTCGGCCAGGGGCGACGGATCGCCCGCGAACGCAGCGAGCACCTCGCCGCCGTCGGCGCCGATGGCGAGGAAGTCGCGCTCGTCGTCGGGACCGACGGGATCCGCTCCGGTTTCGCTCCCGTGCCGCACACGCGGCAGCAGGCGGACCGCGGCGATGCGCTCGTGCACGCCGACGTAGAGATCGACCTGCCGGCAGAGGGCGGCCTGCGCACCGTCGCGCTTACTCGGGTCGAGCGCAAAGGCGCGGAAGT
>CALJUJ010000012.1 GCA_937975525.1 uncultured bacterium | reverse complement strand
TGGCGGACGTGCGGGCCAAGATCTTGGCCCTACTCGGCTAGTGGATCCGGGGTGGGCCGGAAGTCGGGCACCTCGGTCCGCGGCCAGATCGAGGACCTCTCTCTGGCCGGCCCGAGCAACTTCCCCTTCGGCGCACAAGATTGCGCGTCGACGCTGGAGAACCCGGCCCACGACGTCAAACCTTCCTCAACGGTTTCGTGACCCTCACGAAGATCCCCCTGGAAAGATGAGCCGCCGGGAGCACCAAGCGCGGCCGCGGCCGCAAGAAACATGAGCGTTGGTCGCATACGGTTGCTCGGTAGCGGCACATCGCGATGCGGACGCACGCTGCGTCGCAGAAGCAACGAGTCGTTGCGCAAGTCGTGGACGCGGTCGATCTCCCCTTGGCGTTGCTGCACGGCAACCGGCGTACCCCGGCTTTCGCGGAGTGCGATTGTCGGATCTTGGTAGCGCCCCGAGCAAGCTCAGCGGTAGGTGGTCCAACCCTTCCGCCCGACCGGATCGGACCTCGTCCCGAGCAGCAAGAGCACCGTGGCCAGTGCCGCAAGCACGGTCGAAGACATCGCCGGCGCGGCGACAGCTGGAGGCGGGAGGGGTTGTCGCGGAGGGGCGAAGGGCCCCGCACCAGAACGACACTGCCGTCATCGTCGTAAGAGGCGCACAGAAGATCTCCCGTCCCTGGCTCCGTCGTCGCTCCGAGCGCCCCGCCGAGATCCGTCATGAATGGCCTCGCCGTGCCGACGATCGGGTCGCCGGACGACGTCATCGAGTAGGCGATGACCGCATCCTCGTCGAACGCAGTGATCAGCAGCGTCGGCTGGGGAAATCCGGGCGAGCCGTTCGGGACGTAGACGAACCCCTCCGGTCCGACGCCATCGAGGTCAACGCGAAACGATGCGGAGACGTCGAAGGTGCCGTTGCCGTCCGGCGTAAGAACGACGTCGTACCATTCCGAGGTGTCATAGGACGCCACCTTGCACCGTCCGGCGCCGGGAGAATTGGGTGGAAGGCAATTGAAGGTGCCAACCGAACTGCCCACGCCGAGTGCATCGAGATTGACGATCCGATCCGGCGAGCTACTGCCCAGCTCGATCTGACCGAGCTCGTTGTCGTCATACGCGGTGTAGAACAAGACGTTGTCCGGCCCGTACGCAAGGCCACCGTCGATGTTGGCTGCGTCCGACACGAACGTCGCCGATCCGGAGAAGCCGGTGATGTGCCCGTTGCCGTCGCGAATGACGCCGATCGCATAGATCGCCCCGGTGGAGTCGTTGGCTTCGCCGCCGATCAGCAATGTGTTGGGATCATCGAACTTGAAGGTCAGACCGCCGAGATTGAACGGGACTCCCGGCGGCGCGCCGAGATCGGTCACCGCGTAGACTGCATCATACGGGGGCTCGATCACCAGGCCCGCGGCCGGCTGCGCTGCCGCCAACCATACGCTTGCTAGCATCGCTCCGAGACTTGCCGACCGAGGCCTGCGTTGCTGCCGACAGGCGGAGTTTGCGTTCATCCCAATGCCCTCCCTAGCGCTGCGGCGGCCGCCCCGCCGCGAATCGGAATGGAGATACTACATCCACCCATCAAGCACAAAGTCCCGTCGGCTGACCTTTCGATCGTCCCGTGCGCCGGCGCACGTGCGCGTGGCAGAGTACCGAGAGGCGTTCCATCGTGACCAGCACACCCCCACCGCGGAGACTGGACGCACGAAAACCAGGGGCCCACGACTGGCCGGTTTTGGGTGTCCCCCGAGGCGCGACCTCGACGGAGGAAGAGAGGATCTTGTCGAGGTACTTCACGACCGCACCGACCTGAACGGCGTTCCACTTCCCGCACCCGCACTTCACCCAGAGAGGCTTGATGCCACCCGTCTGCTTGTCTCTGCACATGAGGGCGGAAAAGGGGACAGGCATGTTCTCAGGTGTCGCCGCTGTCAATCGGCGCCGAAGTCTGACCCCTTTCGGCGTGCAATCTTGACCCCTGTCGAATGCGGGGAAGTATAGGCTTGGCAGATGGTTGCGTGAACACGCCTGGGGTCAACCTTGCACGCCGATGTGTACCCAAGCGCCGCGCCGATTCACACACCTGCGGCGTGACGCAGAGCGCCTCTTCCCCGTTCTGGGCTCGATCGAGAAGCGCACGAGACGCCTCATGCTCCGGGCAATCCGTCAGTAGGGCGTAGACGAGAACGTTCGTGTCGACGAGCGCCGGATCACCCGACGTCGTCATAGATTTCGTCTCGCGTCAGTCGGCCAAGGACACTTCCGGGCCAGCTCGGAAGTTCGACGCGGTGATGACGATCAGCCGCAGGCCGCTCGTCAGGTAGGTCGAGCGTCACCGGAAACTCTTCGTCGTCAGGGAGCTCGACCGGTTCGAGTAGCTGCAGATGGCCGTCGACCGCGCGGCTAGCCAGCACCGTTCGTTTCGCCATGGATTCGCTCCTCGCCTTCGACGCTGGTCCAGTTTTCGATCACCCTGCCAGACTAGCCCCTCGCCGTGCACTCGAGAAACCCCTGGA
>CALJUJ010000011.1 GCA_937975525.1 uncultured bacterium | reverse complement strand
AGAACATTGCCGACGAGGTCACCCCGCCGGGCGATTTCGTGGGGCGTGGTGACGACGATGTCCTTGCTGATTGGCAGATCTCCCAGGACCCGCCGCATCGCGATGGTGGTTTCGCGTCGGTCATCGAGCTGCGGCATGACGACGAGCAAGTCGACGTCGCTGCCGGCGTCCGCTGTTCCACGCGCACGCGAGCCGAACAGAATCACGCGCTGCGGATGAAAGCCGTCGACGATCCGCTGCACCATCGTCGTGACGATCTCTTCATCGCTCATGACGCAAATTGTCCCTCGACCGCGGACACGACCTCATCATGCACCATCGACGAAACCTCCTGCGCACGATCCCCTTCGGGCACCCCGGGAATCGGTACGCTGAGCCAGGAGTATAGGCGCCGGAAGTCTGTAAACAAACCTGCGGTTCAGATGACCGGAACTTGTTCCCGCTCCACCGTGGGAACGGCGAACGGCTTCAGCGCCGATTTCATGACGAGGTCAACTTGGCAGCCAAGAAGCTCTTCCAGGCAACCATGAGCGACATCGACCGCAGCAATTCGACGACCATCCCCAACTCGGCACTCGCCATCGCTTCGACTCCGTCGTGCTCGCCTCAAGAGGCGCGGTGCGCGCCAGCCTCGGCGATTCCGCGGGCCCAGCGATAGTCGGGCTTGCCGCTCGGGGAGCGAACGATCTCATCGACCACGTGCAACTCCCGCGGGACCTTGTAACCGGCAATTCTCGTGCGGCAGTACTCCTGCACCGACGGCAGGGACGGGCTCGCTCCCGGTCGGGCCGCGACCACGGCCGCGACGCGCTGGCCCCAGCGCTCGTCGGGCACGCCGACCACGGTGCAGTCGAAGACGTCGGGGTGCGACTTCACCGCCGATTCGACCTCTTCCGGAAAGATTTTCTCGCCGCCCGAGTTGATCGAGACCGAGCCGCGTCCGAGCAGGGTGATGCGCCCGTCCTCCTCGACCATCGCGAAGTCACCGGGGATCGCGTAGCGCACGTCGTCGATGGTGACGAAGGTCTCGGCGGTCTTCTGCGGGTCCTTGTAGTACTCGAGCGGGATGTCGCCGGCGCGGGCGATCTTACCGATCGCACCCGACCCCGGCTCCACCGGCTTGCCGTCCTCGCCGAGCACCACGGTGTTGCCGAGGCGGCTCACGGTCGGCCCGCCCTTCATCTCGGTCGCCTTCTTGTCGACCATCACCATGCCGTTGTTGCCACCCTCGGACGAACCGATGGCGTCGATCATCATCAGATTCGGAAAGTGCTCGAAGAACAGGTCCTTCACGGCTGGAGAGAAGGTCGCGGCGCTGCTGGTCAGGAGAAACAGCGACGATGTATCCCAGCGCTGCGGCTCGGCGGCGAGCGCCTCGATCAGGGGCCGTCCCATCGCGTCGCCGGTGATCATCAGGCACTGGATCTTCTCGCTCTGGACCAAATCCCACACGCTGTTCGCGTCGAAGCGTCCCATGAGCACGATCTTGTTGCCGAGAAAGCTCTGGCCCATGACCGCCCACTGGGTGGCGCCGTGCATCAGCGGGGCGATCGGCAGGTAGGTCATCGGCGTGCCGGCAAGCCCCTTCTCGGCGAGGACCTCCGGGCGGGTGGCGCGCTCGTTGGTCATCGGATCGATGCCGCCACCGAGGGCCATGAGCACGTTCTCGTGGCGCCACACGACCCCCTTCGGCATCCCCGTCGTGCCGCCGGTGTAGAGCATGTAGCGATCATCGGCGGAGCGCGGCCCGAAGTCGCGCTCGGCGGAAGCCCCGGCGAGCGCGTCTTCGTAGGCGACCGCGCCGAGACCGTCGAGCGGCTCGGCGCTGCCGTCCTCGACGACGACCAGGTGGCGGAGCAGCGGCATCGCGTCGCGAACGCCGGCGACGCGGCGAGCGAACTGACGGTCGAACACCAGCGCCTGAAGGTCGGCGTTGTCGAACAGGTAGCGCAGCTCGTCTTCGACGTAGCGGTAGTTGATGTTGATCCAGATCGCGCGCAGCTTGAAAACCGCCCACAACGTCTCGACCCATTCGACGCGGTTCAGGGCATAGATGCCGACGTGGTCGCCGGCGCCGATACCGGCGTCGGCGAGGTGGTGGGCGAGCTGATTGGCGCGCGCCTCCATCTCGGCGTAGGTGCGCCGCACCCCGTCGGCGACCAGGTACTCGCGCTCGCCGAAGTGGTCGACCGCATTCTCGAACAGATCAGCGAGATTGAACTCCATCGCTACTCCCTGGGGTTGGTGCTCACGTCGCCTCGGTGGCGATGCCGCGCACGAAGATGTCGGCGACCCGGTGCAGAGCCTGGCGCAGCTCCGCCGGCGGCTCGTCGAGCCGCATCTGCAGCAAGCCGAAGACACCGGGCAGCAACACCGAGGTCAGGTCGAAGGCGGTGAGATCGCGGCGCACCTCGCCACGCTCCTGGGCTGCCGCGAAGTGCGCGGAGATCACCTCGACGAGCGCGTTCTCTTCGGTGCGCAGCGCACCGGCGTGGCGGCCGAGGACCGCGAACAGCTCGTGCCACAGGGCGGCGTCTTCCGCTTGCGCATCGGCGAGCACGAAGTCGACGAGGCGCCGCAGGAACGACCGCGCCGACGTCGCCCGCGTCGCCCGTAGGCGTTCGGCGAGCTCGCCCTGCTTGCGGCGCATGAGCTCCATGAGCACGTGGTCCTTGGTGGGGAAATGCAGGTAGAACGTGCCGCGGGCGACCCCCGCACGGCGCACGATGTCTTCGATCTGCGCAGCTCCGACGCCGACGCGGCGAAACTCGGCGAGCGCCGCCTCGAACACCCGATCGCGGGTCTCGAGCCTGTGCCTGGTCCGACTCGGGTAGGCGGCGGCGTTCTCCTTGGACGCCATTTTCGCTGACATACGTCAGCTGACATTCGTCAGTCAAACCAGGCCCGGGCGAACACGGACATGGGTCACCGGCACGCAATCGGCCGTCGCGCCGTGGACCTGTCCGCCTCGCGGCGCCGGTCCGCGGGACCGCCTGGACGCGCCGGCGGATCTGTACCACTCTGGCGCTGCGAACGAAGGCGTCTCATCATGGCCGCTCTCGTCATCCGCGGCGCCACCGCCGAACAACTCCAATTCATGATGAACGGATCGA
>CALJUJ010000010.1 GCA_937975525.1 uncultured bacterium | reverse complement strand
CTGCCGTCACGAACGAGACTCCTAGCGCGCCGGCGTCCGAGCGCCAATCGAGCCCGGCGCAACGAGCGGACGGTGCACCAGCATGTTCACCAAGTACGCTCTGCGACGCGCCCGTCGACGCCGCCGAGTCGAACATCGAGCACCGCCGATCACTTGCCCTTGATCCTCTCGAAGCCTTCGAGGGCCTTTTCCCGGGCAACGGAGTGGTCGACGATCGGCTCCGGGTAGTCTTCGCCCAGCGTCACTCCCGCGTCGGAGAGAAGAGCGGCGCTCGCCTTCCACGGCTTGTGAATGAGCTTATCGGGGAGCTTCCGAAGCTCTGGAACCCAACGCCGGATGTACGCTCCCTGCGGATCGTAGCGTTCGCCTTGCGTCACCGGGTTGAAAATCCGGAAGAAAGGCGCGGCGTCGGCCCCGCAGCCGGCGCTCCACTGCCAGCCGAGCGTATTGTTCGCGAGGTCGGCGTCCACCAGGGTGTCCCAGAACCAACGCGCCCCGGCCTGCCAGGGCAAATGCAGATCCTTGACGAGGAACGAGGCGACGATCATGCGGACGCGGTTGTGCATCCAACCCGTGGCCCAGAGCTCGCGCATCCCGGCATCGACGATGGGATAGCCGGTACGGCCCCGCTGCCAGGCGCGCAGGGCCTCTGCGTCGTCCTCCCAGGGGTAGTCGGCAAAGGCCTCGCGCAGCGGCTGATCGGGCGTATGCGGAAAGTGGAACAACAGGTGGTGCGCGAACTCGCGCCAGCCGATCTCGGCGAGGAACTTGTCCGCCCCCGAGCCGTCGTGCGCTGCGAGCCGATGGTAGACCTGCCGCGGGCTGATCTCACCGAAGTGTAGGTGGGGGGATAGCGACGACGTGCCGGCGACCGACGGGATGTCGCGGTCGTCGGGATAGTCGTCGACACGATCGCGAGCGAAGGCGTCGAGTCGCTCGTGAGCGCCCTCCTCGCCCGGCTGCCAGCGCTCGGCGATGCCGCCTGCCCAGTCGAACTCGGGCTCGAGGGCGAAACTCTTCAGTGCGTCCGAGTCGGGCCATCGCTGCGGCGGCACCAGCGCATCGGGCGCCGGTAGCGGTTCGTCCGGGTCGAGCTGCTTGCGGCAAGTGCGCCAGAACGGCGTGAAGACCTGGTAGGGATCTCCCTTCTGGGTCTTCACCTCCCACGGCTCGAGTAGCAGCGACCCGTTGAAGCTGGTGGCCTCGATGCCGTCGTCGCCGAGGGCCTTCTTGACCTTCTCGTCGCGCTTGCGGGACGCCGGGTCGTAGCGGCGGTGCCAGTAGACCGCCCGCGCCTGCGTTGCGTCGATGAGCTCGCGCAGGACTTCGAGTGCCGGCCCGTGCCGCAGGATGAGCCGCGAGCCGACGTCCGCCAACTGACTTCCGAGGGCTTCGAGCGATTGGTGCAACCACCACCGCGAGGCCGCGCCCGGGGCCCAGTCGCCTTCGTCCTCGGGGTACCAGATGAAGAGTGGGATGACGGGTCTATCCGCGCTGCTGGCAGCCGTCAGTGCTTCGTGATCGGCAAGTCGGAGGTCTCGGCGAAACCAGACAATTGCAGGCGCGGCCATGCATTTTCTCTAGCACGGGCGTTCCCCGAGAGAAGCGGCCGAAGCTTTGTTCATTTTTTGTCCAGACAAAGCTTGACATCCGGTCGCCGACCACCTAGAACTGTGACCAACGAAACGCGGCGCCCGCCCGGGGCACCGAATGCAGGACGGAAACGAGGAGAACTGCCCATGGAAGCCAAAGTCATTTCCTTTCCCCAGACAG
>CALJUJ010000009.1 GCA_937975525.1 uncultured bacterium | reverse complement strand
CTGCTCGATCGACAGCGGTGTCGTATCGTTGCTCTGCAAGGAACGAATCTCGAAGCCGCCGTGGTGACCGCCGCCTGCGACAGCAATGCCGACCTGCTCGCCGCACGCGCCGCCGCCTGGGGGGCGAGCTCGACGTACGCCGACTACCGCGACCTGCTCGCCGACCCGAGCGTCGACGCGGTCGAGATCCTCCTGCCCCATCACCTCCACCGCGAGGCGACACTCGCCGCCTTCGCCGCAGGTAAACACGTCTCACTGCAGAAGCCACCGACCTTCACCGTCGGCGAGCTCGACGAGCTCGCCGACGCCGCGCGCGACGCGAACCGCGCCTTGCGCATCTTCGAGAACTTCATGCACTACCCACCGCACGTCCGCGCCAAACAGCTCATCGCCGACGGCGCCATCGGCGAGCCGCTCTCCGTCCGCATCAAGACGGCGGCAGGCCGACTCGGCGACGGCTGGAGCGTGCCCTGGGAAGCGACGGCCTGGCGCATGGACCCGGCGTCGTGCGGCGGCGGCCCGACCTGCTTCGACCACGGCTACCATTGCTTTCACATGGGCCAGTTCTTCATGCCCGAACCGGTCGAGTCGGTGCAGGGCTGGATCCACGTCCACGAGCTCGGGCCCGACCTCTTCTACGACGGCCCCGCCCTGCTCGGCTGGAAGTACGCCGGCGTCCCCAAGTTCGGCAGCTGGGAGGTGATCGCCTCGATCGGCATGCGGGTGCGCTCGGACTACTACCCCAGCGACGACCGCATCGAGATCCACGGGAGCGAGGGAATCCTCTGGGTCACCCGCTGCACCGGCAAGCTGCTCGACGAGCCGCCGCTGGTGCTGTACCGCGACGGCGAGACGCGCGCGTTCCACGAAATCGCCGCCGACTGGGCGGAAAGCTTCCGCCTCGGCGGCCACGACTTCGTCGACGCTTTGCGCGAGGGACGCGCCCCGGCGCAAACCGCAGAGGCCGCCGGGGAAACGCTGCGCTTCGCGATCGCCGCGCACGTCGCGGCGTGCGAGCACCGCGAGGTGCGTCTCGACGAAATCGCCGCGGATACCCGGGCGCGGCTGCCGCTCCCCGCGCGCTCGCGCACGGCGACTTCACCACCTACCTAGAACCGACTCCTGATCACTGCCGTCGGACAACGACCCGTGCGGCTGCTGCTGGGTGACGCAGTGGAAGGCGCCGAGTCCGAGCACGAGGTCGACCGCACCGATGGGAACGAGCTCGCGCCCGGGGAAGCAGGACGCGAGCGTGCTCAGGGCGCGCGCGTCGTTCGGATCGTCGAACACGGGCACCAGCACGGCGCGGTTGCCGATGTAGAAGTTGGCGTAGCTCGCCGGCAGTCGTTGCCCTTCGAACTCCACGGGCGCAGGCATCGGCAGCTCGACGATTCGCAACGGGGCGCCATCTTGATCGCGCATGCCGCGCAGCCGCTCGAGGTTGTGCTGCAGTGGCTCGTGGTTGGGATCGGCCGGATCGTCTTCGACGACGGTGACGACCGTCGTCGGGTCGACGAAGCGAGTGATGTCGTCGATGTGCCCGTCGGTGTCGTCGCCGACGATGCCGTCGCCGAGCCAGAGCACATGCACGACCCCGAGGTAGTCGCGCAACACCGTTTCGATCTGCTCGCGCGACAGATCGGGATTGCGGTTCGGGTGCAACAGGCACGATTCCGTCGTCAGCAGCGTGCCGCGCCCGTTGACCTCGATCGAGCCGCCCTCGAGGACGATCCCCGGGGTGAAGCGTCGCGCCCCCGCGAGCGCGCAGACGCGCTCGCCGACCCGGGCATCGAGGTCGAACGGCGGGTACTTGCCGCCCCAGGCGTCGTAGATCCAATCGACGCCACCGAGCTCGCGTCCCGCATCGCCGTCACGCACCAGGAACGTCGGCCCATGGTCGCGCATCCAGGCGTCGTTGTTGGGGACGACGTGCAAGGCGACCGCGGCGAGGTCGACGTGCGCGGCGCGCAAGCGGCCCTCGACGTCAGCGCTCATGACCGCATCGCGCACGACGATCTCGACGCGCTCGCCCGGCGCCAGCGCGGCTACCATGCGCGTCCAGATGTCCGGCACCGGCGCGAACTTGCCGGGCCAGGTCTCGGGATTGTGCGGCCACGTCAGCCAGGTCGCGGCGTGCGGCTCCCACTCGGCGGGCATGCGGAAGCCCAGAGAAGCGGGCGTCGCCGATTCTCGCATCGACATGTCTCAGTCGTCGAGGAAGCGGCGCTGCAGGCCCGCGTACGCTTCGATGCGCCGGTCACGCAGGAAGGGCCAGTTGCGGCGGGTGTCTTCGAGCAGCCCCAGATCACAGTCGACGACCAGGACCTCCTCGTCGTCGTGGCTCGCCTTGGCGATCACCCGACCGAAGGGATCGGCGACGAAGGAGCCTCCCCAGAACTCGAGACCGCCCTCGCGACCGACGCGGTTGGGGACGGCGACGAAGACACCATTGGCGACCGCATGGCTGCGCTGCATGACCTCCCAGGCATCGTGCTGCGCGGCGCCGAACGTCCCCTTCTCGGCCGGATGCCAGCCGATCGCGGTCGGGTAGAACAACACCTCGGCGCCCGTCAGCGCGGTGAGCCGGGCGCCCTCGGGAAACCACTGATCCCAGCACACCAGGGTACCGACCCGGGTTTGCCGCAGCGGGAAACTGCGGAAGCCGAGATCGCCGGGGGTGAAGTAGAACTTCTCGTAGTAGAGGGGGTCGTCGGGGATGTGCATCTTCCGGTACAGACCGAGAATCTCTCCGGACTCGTCGATGGTGACGGCGGTGTTGTGGTACAGCCCTGCCGCACGCTTCTCGAAGAGCGAGCCGATGACGGCGACGCGATGCTCTTTGGCGGCGGCACACAGCGCCGCACTGCTGGGCCCCGGGATCGGCTCGGCGAGGTCGAACAAGGCTGCGTCCTCGCGCTGGCAGAAGTAGGTCGAGCGGAACAGCTCCTGTAGGCAGACGACCTGGGCGCCGCGCTCGGCGGCGGTGGCGATGCGAGCGATCGCCTTGTCGAGATTGGCGTCGACGTCGTCGCCGCAGCGCATTTGCACGACGCCGACCACGATGTTGCGGGCAGAGCTCATCCCTGACGTGCCTCCGTGCCGAGCCGAGCCGTGGGCTCGACCGCCTGTGAACCGTCCGTTCTTCCGGCTCCCCGGTGACGCCCGGCACGTTCGAGAGCCGTGCCGGGCCGCGAGGAAACCAACTGGAACCGGCTACCTAGCGCGCGCGACTCGCGAAGGAAACCGACACCCGTGCGGCCGCCGTTTTCGCTTCCAATACCGATGCCGCTCACCTAGCGTTTCGGCAGCCATCAACCAACGAGGCGACGAACCGCGTACCGCGACCGCCCCGGGAGACCGCCATGCATGTTTGCGCTCGCATCCTCGCCCACGCCACCCTCACGCTCTGCGTGCTCGCCGCAGCGAGCGCACTCCCCGACGCCGCGCAGGCTCAATGCACCGCCGCCGCCCCCGACAATCCCTGCGCGCCCGGCGACGGAAGTGCGGCCAGGACCGAGTGCCGCGTGGAGATGATCTTCGACCCGATGCCGAAGCGCCTGCGCAATGGAGAACCGATCGCCGACACCCGGCGCGGCATCCAGCGCGGCCGCATCATCTGCTACGACGGCGACCCGCGCTGCGACTTCGACGGCGAGATCGACAACGGCAGCTGCACCTTTCGGGTCTCGATGTGCATCAACAACGAAGACCCCCGCTTGACCAAGTGCGACCCGAGCCTCGGGCTGGCATCCTTCGAGGTCAAGCGACCGAGCTACCGCGCGACGCGCAAGGATCAGGCGGACATCGACAACCTGTTGCTCCTGGAGTCGATGTTCAACGACCCGAGCGGCTTCGGCGTGCCGTTGATCCGCCGCCGCGAGGTCGCCTCGCCGGGTACACCGAACCTCACACTGAACGAGTGCCGCGGCCCGATCGACCTCGTCGTGCCGCAGCGGCAGAACGGCAGCGGCAACTTCGTCACCGGCACCAAACGCATCCGCATGGTCTCGCTCGACACCGGCGAACGGCCGCGCAAGGACGTCGACAGCCTGCTCCTCGTCTGCCGCCCGAGCACGTGCGGCAACGGCACGCTGGAGCAGTTCTGGGAGACCTGCGAGGACGGCAACCGCACCAACGGTGACGGTTGCAACCAAGCCTGCCAGATCGAGACCGGCCCGACCGCGACGCCGACGCAGACCGCGACGATCACCTCGACGCCGACGGTCACGAACACGCCCAGCGTCACGGCGACGCCGAGCGCGACGCCGACGCCCCCGCCGAGCGGCACGCCGCCGCCCACAAACACCCCGACCGACCAACCGCCCCCAGTGCCGACCTACACACACCAGCTCTCGCCGACGATCACGGCAACGCCTTCCGTCACCACGACGCCGTCGGTGACCGCCACCCCGAGCGTGACCGCCACTCCGACGGAGACGCCGCTCGTGCAGGACATCATCGTCGACGTGACGCTCCAGCCACCGGGCGGCACCAACGGCAACTGCCGCGGCACCTGCGCCGGGGGCGCCAATGCCGGCGGCGACTGCGGCGTCAACGCCGACTGCCCCGGCAGCAATTGCGCCGGCCCGAAGACCTGCGTCGGCGGCCCGTTCGACGGCAACAGCTGCTCGAACAAGAACAATTGCACCACCTGTCGCGCCAACTTCTCCGGCGAGCCCGCGGGCTCGTGCGCGATCATCCAGGGCAATTTGATCCGGATCGTCATCGCCCCGAACGGCGTCTGTGCGCCACGCACCGCGCCGGACGTCTCGTGCGCGAGCGACGCCGAGTGCCCGGCTGGCAAGACCTGCCAGTTCGCATCGATGCAGTTGCGTATCGACCCCGATTCCGACGCCGACGGCTTGCGCACGGTCACCGTCGATCCGAACTCGTTCGTTCTGCCACCGGCGCCCGTCGACATCGCCGGCTTCACGGCCTGCATTTCCGCCGGCGGCGAAGGCGTCGGGGTGATCGATTGTGACGGAGGCGCGCCCGGCATCGACTCGACGCTCGCGCAGGACCACAACACGACACCCGGCTCTTCCGGCAACAGCGGCCCCGCGGCCAGCGGCTTCGCCGACGATGCCACTTGCGATACGCCTTTCGTCGACGCCCAGGGAGGTCTCGACTACCCGTGCCTCGAGGGCAGCAG
>CALJUJ010000008.1 GCA_937975525.1 uncultured bacterium | reverse complement strand
CCGGTGAGCGCCTGCTGGACCCGACCACCGTGAACCTCGTGGTACGCGGCCCGCGCCGTGTCGTCGAAGCCGTCGATCCGTCCGGATGGGTCACGGTTGCCGCGGAAGGTCTGGAGCCGGGCGTGCACCGCGTCGACGTCAAGCTCGATGCCCCCCCCGAGACCGAGATCGTCGCCGTCGAGCCCGCACGGGTGTTGTTGACGGTGGTCGTACCGACGCCCGACCCGGCAGATGCGGGCAGCACGGCGGTGGCGACGCCACTTGCCCAGCCGGCGCCCGCAACCCCCGTGGAGATCCCCTGATGTCCGAGCGCAAGTGGTTCGGCACCGACGGGATTCGCGGTGTCGCCAACCGGGCGCCGATGACGCCAGAGCTCGCTCTGCGACTCGGGCAGGTCCTTGGTGTAGCCGTAAGGGGTGCGTCCGGCTCGCACCGTCCGCTCATCCTCATCGGTCGCGACACCCGAGTCTCGGGGCCGCTCCTCGAGAGCGCGCTCGCTGCCGGGGCTAGCTCGGTGGGAGCCGACGTCCAACTCGTCGGGGTCTTGCCTACACCGGCCGTGGCGAGGCTGACCCGCGAGCTCGGTGCCGGCGCGGGGGTCGTCGTGTCCGCATCGCACAATCCGTTCGCAGACAACGGCATCAAGGTTTTCGATTCGCACGGCTTCAAGCTCGGCGACGACGCGGAAGTGGCGATCGAGGCCGAGCTCGAGAAAGAGGGCCCGAGCGTCCGTCCCATCGGCGGCGACATCGGGCGCATCGGCTCTTTCGAGGATGCCGAAAGCCGCTACCTCGCCTACCTCCTCGGTACGGTGACGGACCGCTCCGACATCGCCGGCAAGCGGATCGTGTTCGATGGCTCGCACGGCGCAGCCTTCCGGGTAGGTCCGGCATTGTTCCGTGCGTTGGGCGCCGAGGTCGAAGCCTTGGGCGTTGCGCCGGATGGCGTGAACATCAACGAAGGTTGCGGCGCGGTTCGACCGCAGGCGGCGGCAGCGCTCGTCCGCGCGACGTCCGCAGCCGTCGGTGTGGTCGTCGATGGAGATGCCGATCGCATCGTCTTGGTCGACGAGACGGGAGAGGTCGTCGATGGGGACGAGATCCTCGCGATCCTCGCTGCGCATCGGCCGCAGCAGGTCGGTCGACGCCTGGTCGGGACGGTCATGTCGAACATGGGCCTCGAGGTCGCGCTGCGCGAGCGCGGCATCGAGCTCGTGCGTGCCTCGGTGGGCGACCGCTATGTCCTCGACGAGATGCGTCGCTGCAACAGCCGGGTCGGTGGCGAACCCTCCGGGCACATCGTCTTGCTCGACTACGGCACCACGGGCGACGGCTTGCTGGCCGCGATCCAGGTCCTGGACGTGATGGCGTCGACCGGTGCTCCCCTGTCGCAGCTGCGGCGGGCGATGCAGCGCATGCCGCAGGTGTTGGTCAACGTGCGCGTGCGCCACCGCGTTGCCCTCGAGGAGATCCCGGCAATCGCGGCCGCGATGGCCGATGTCGAGCGACGTCTCGACGGACGTGGACGGCTGCTTGTTCGCTACTCCGGAACTGAGCCACTGGTGAGAATCATGGTGGAGGGCGTCGATGCGTCTGAGGTCCGCTCGCTCGCCGAGCGACTCGGCGCATGCATCGGGGCCGAGATCGGCGAAGGAGACGCGCGGCGATGACGGCGATCAAGCTCGGAGTCAACATCGATCACGTGGCGACCCTGCGGCAGGCGCGCCGCGTCGCCTATCCGGACATCGTTGTGGCCGCCGCGGCCGCGGAGGCCGGTGGCGCCGATGGCATCACGGTGCACTTGCGCGAAGACCGCCGCCACATCCAGGACGCCGACGTGGAGGCCCTGGCGCCGCGCGTGCGAACGAAGCTCAATCTCGAGATCGCCGCCGTCGAAGCGATGACTGCGTTCGCGTGCCGCCTTGCACCTCGCGACGTCTGCATCGTGCCGGAGCGCCGCGAAGAGCTGACGACCGAAGGTGGTCTCGACGTGTCCGGAAACCTGAAGGCACTGGCACGTTCCGCGGCCGCCCTCGGTGACGCTGGAGTGCGCGTCAGCTTGTTCGTCGACCCGGACGCCACGGCGATCGATGCGGCGCGCGACCTGAAGGTCGATGCGGTCGAGCTCCACACCGGGTCCTATGCCAACGCTGCAGACGGGGCCGTCCGCGCTTCGGAGTTGGAGCGTATCCGCAGTGCGGCTGCGCGGGCGGCCGACGCGGGCTTGATCGTCAACGCCGGGCACGGCCTGACGCTCGACAACGTCGCGCCGATCGCAGCGATCCCCGAGCTTCTGGAGCTGAACATCGGCCACAGCATCGTTGCGGATGCGGTGTTCGTCGGGCTCGCCGAGGCCGTGCGTCACATGAAGGAACGCATGGTCGCTGCCCGCGAGGGCCGTCTCTAGGCTCCGAGAAATTCGATGCTCGTCGTCACCGCCGAGGAGATGCGTCGTCTCGATCGACTCACGATCGAGACCTACGGGACGCCGGGGCACGTTCTGATGGAACGTGCCGGCCTCGGTGCGACCGAGGTCATCCTCGAGCGCTTTCCGCATGTTCGTGGCGAGCGTGTCGTCGTCGTCGCTGGCAAGGGCAACAACGGGGGCGACGGGTTCGTGATCGCGCGGGCTCTGGCGAGCGCGAGCATCGTGGCCGAAGTGGTGCTGCTGGCCCGGCGGGAGGACGTCACTGGCGATGCGGCGCTCGCTCTCGACGCCCTCGTGGCCGCCGGAGGTCGCGTCGTGGAAGCGCCGGACGAGGACGCCGTTTCCGATTTGCCGGCGCGTCTGGACGGTGCGTGCCTCGTCGTCGACGCCGTCTTCGGTACCGGTCTCCGCTCCGAGGTGCGCGGCCGATTCGCCGATGCGGTGCACGCGATCAACGGCTGCGGCAGCCCGGTGTTCGCCGTCGACATCCCCTCGGGACTCGACGCCGACCGCGGCGTGCCCCTGGGGGTGGCGGTGCAGGCCGAGGCTACGGCGACGTTCGCCTTCGCGAAGCCCGGCCTCCTCGTTCATCCCGGGGCGGACCACGTCGGCGAATTGGCGATCGTGGACATCGGGATCGCACCCGAAGCGGTGCGGGCGGTAGAGCCTCGCCTCCATTGGACCGAACGCGCCCAGGCCGCCTTGTGGGTGCCGACGCGCGAAACGGACACGCACAAGGGACGGACAGGGCACGTGCTCGTCGTTGCCGGGTCGACCGGCAGGACTGGAGCCGCACGCATGGCCGCCCGCGCCGCGCTGCGTGGCGGCGCCGGGCTGGTGACGCTCGC
>CALJUJ010000007.1 GCA_937975525.1 uncultured bacterium | reverse complement strand
TGGATGCGCCCGAGACAACCTTCGCGCACGGCGCACGCCAACGCGTAGGCCGCACGATCGTACCGGTACTGGTAGTTCACGCCGACGCAAACCCCGGCGGCCGCCGCTCGCGCTGCGATGTCGCAGCCTTCGGCGAAGGATACGGCGATCGGCTTCTCCAGGAGTACGTGCCGACCCTGGGCGATCGCCTCGCTCGCCATTGCGTGATGGAGATGATGGGGAACAGCAAGGTAGACGGCGTCGAGCTCACCTGCCCGGAGCATGTCGCCATAGCCGCGAAACGACCTGGCGATTCGGTGCCGCCGCGCGAACGCCGCGGCGCGCTCGACATCGACGTCGCAGCACGCGACGACACGAACGCGGCGATCCAGCCGCAACAGCCACGCCACCGGCTCGGCGATGTCGCCACAACCGACGATCGCCATCCGCAAGGGCGGATCGCGCCGTTCCTGTTTCGCAACGTGCACGCCGCAGTTCTTAGCCGGCGCACTCGCCACGCGCCAACACGGCACCGGTTGCGCCGCCGTGCGGATTCTCCAATAAGCCAGTGGGCACGGCGCGGAGGTGACGATGAGCGATACGAAGTACCAGGGGCCGATTCCGAAACCGACCCCGGAGACCTTGCCGTTCTGGGAAGGCACGCGGCAAGGCAAGCTTCGCCTGCAACGCTGCTCCGCGTGCACGCGTCACTACTTCTACCCGCGGCCATTGTGCCCACACTGCATGTCGCGGCGCGTCGAATGGGTCGACGCGAGCGGACGCGGCAAAGTACACACCTACGTGATCAGCATGCGCCCCGGACGCAGCGCTCCGCTTCCGGCGCCGTACGTGATCGCCATCGTCGAGCTCGACGAAGGTCCGCGGATGATGTCGAACCTGGTCGACGTCGAGCCCACCCCCGAAGCGATACGCTGCGACATGCCGGTCGAAGTGGTCTTCGTTCCGATCTCCGACGAGATCACCCTGCCCCGCTTCCGCCCGGTGTCGTCATGAGCACCGACCGCGCGCTTCGCGACATGCGTGGACGCGTCGCCATCGTCGGTGCCGCGGAATCGGACGAGCTCGGCAAGCTGCCGCACAAGTCGGGCCTGGCGCTGCACCAGGAGGCCGCCAGCAACGCCCTGGCCGACGCCGGCCTCGCGAAGAGCGACGTCGACGCCATCTTCTGCTCCGGCCGGCTGATGGCCAATGACGTCCCCGAGTACCTCGGCATCCGGCCCCGCTTCATCGGAGGCACGCAGATCGGCGGTTGCTCGTTTCTCGCGCACGTCGAGCATGCGATGGCGGCGATCCACGCCGGCCTCTGCGAGGTGGCGCTCATCACCCACGGGGAGAGCGGCTACTCGCGGATCGGCATGCCTGCCTCGCGCTGGGGCGAGGACTCCAACAACTCTCAATTCGAGCTTCCGTACGGCACCATGGGCCCGGCAACCGGCTACGGGATGATGGCTCGCCGCCACATGCACGTCTTCGGAACGACCAGCGAGCAACTCGCCGAGGTGGCCGTCGCCACCCGCAAGTGGGCGAGCCTCAACCCCAAGGCGATGTACCGCGATCCGATCACGATCGACGACGTGCTCGCGTCGAAGGTGATCTCGTGGCCGTTCCATCTGCTCGACTGCTGTCTGGTCACCGACGGTGGCGGTGCAGTCGTCGTCACTTCCGCAGAACGGGCGCGCGATCTCGCCAAGCCGCCGGTATACGTTCTCGGCACCGGCGAATGCGCCACCCACCAAATGCCCAGCCAGCTACCATCGTTCGAGCAGTGGGATGCCGCCATCGAATCGGGCCGGCGCGCCTTCGCCATGGCCGGCCTCGGCACCGACGACATCGACGTGGCGCAGCTCTACGATGCCTTCACCATCGTGCCGATGCTCGCCCTCGAGGCACTCGGCTTCTGCGGTCGCGGCGAAAGCGGCGACTTCGTCGCCGGTCAGCGCACTGCGCCCGGCGGCGAGTTTCCAATGAACACCAACGGTGGCGGCCTGTCCTACACCCACACCGGGATGTTCGGGATCTTCACGATCATCGAGGCCGTGCGCCAGCTGCGCGGCGAGTGCGGCGAGCGCCAGGTGAAGAACGCCGCGACCGCGCTCTGCCACGGCACCGGCGGGCAATGGAGCGCCGCGGCGACGTTGATCCTCGCAACGCAGCCCTGACGCGATCGCCACCGCGGCGCCGCGGCTACATCAGCATGCCGCCGTCGATGCGCAGGGCCGTACCCTGAATGTGCGTGGCCTCGTCGGAAGCCAGGAAAGCGATGGCCGCGGCGCACTCCTCGGGCTTGCCGAATCCGGTCAGAGGCATGATCCAGTCGAGCAGTTTGGGATCCGCGCCCTCGGGGAGCTGGAACACCTTGCGCATCGGCGTCTTGATCGCCCCGGGACAAAGGCAATTCACCCGCAGCCCCTGCTTCCCGTACTCGAGCGCTAGGCACAGGGTGAGCGAATGGATCCCGCCCTTGGAAGCCGAGTAGGCCGCCGTCCACGGGTGTGCACCGAGGGCTGCGGTCGAAGACAGATTGACGATCGCGCCCTTGCGCGCGAGCAGATGCGGCAACGCGGTCTGACACATCAGAAAGGTGCCGGTCAGATTCACGGCCAGCACCTGATTCCAGTCATCCAGAGATAGCTCGTGCGTGTGGTCGAAGCGTAGAATGCCAGCGACGTTCGCCAGCACGTCGAGCTGGCCGAAGCGACCCACGACGCCGTCGACCGCGGCGCGCACGTCGCTCACCGAGCTCACGTCGCAACTCGCGGTCGCCAGCGCCTCCGCGCACGCGCCCGCCTCGTCGACGAGCGAGCCCAGTCCTTCGTCCTGGACGTCGACCGCGTAGACGTTCGCGCCTTCGCGCGCGAGCCGCAGCGCGGTCGCGCGTCCGATTCCGGAGGCCGCACCCGTCACCAGCGCGACCTTGCCTTCGAAACGCTTCATGTTTCCACCTCCAGCGGCAGCGATCGCGGGCCGACAGATCACGGATGGCGCGCAATGGCAAAACGCCGAGGCCAACGTCATGCAGCGAGCGCGCGCCCGGGACGCGATGGCGGCAGCCAGCCGGCGGTGCAAGGCTTCCGCCCCAGGGACACACGCGGTT
>CALJUJ010000006.1 GCA_937975525.1 uncultured bacterium | reverse complement strand
GTCCACCGCTTCGTGCCGAACGAAATCGAGCGGAGCCATGGCGAGCGCGTCGAGGCACGTCGACGGAGCGGGTCACACGGTAGACTTCGGTGGATTCCCCCCGGCTGGACCAAGCCGACAAACTTGCTACCTTTCACGCAGCGGCGACCCCGGTCGCGACGGTAATGTCATGGGGAACGCGGCTGAGAGGAGCGCTCGAGTGCATACCGACTGGCAACAAGTCTATGCCGCCAAGCGGCGTGAGCCCCGCGAGGCGGTGCGCTCGATTGGGCGCGGTAAGCACATCTTCGTCGGCTCCGGCGCCGCCGAGCCGGTCGGCCTCGTCGAGGCGCTCGTCGCCGAGGCCGATCATTTCGCCGACAACCCCATCGTTCACCTGCTCACGCTCGGTCCGGCGCCGTACGTCGACGCGCGCTACGAGTCGAGCTTCCGCCACAACGCCTACTTCATCGGCCCCAACGTGCGCGACGCCGTGCGCGACGGCCGCGCCGACTACACCCCGGTGTTCCTGTCGCAGATCCCCGACCTCATCCGCACCCGCCGAACCCCCGTCGACGTCGCCCTGATCACCACGACGCCCCCCGACCAGTACGGCTTCGTCAACCTCGGCGTCTCCGTCGACGTCGTGCTCGCCGCCGTGGAGGCCGCCGACGTCGTCATCGCCGAGATCAATCCCAACATGCCGACCGTGTTCGGCGGCGGCTTCATCGCCATGGACCAGGTCGACTTCTGGACCTGGAACGACAAGCCGCTGATCGCCATCGAACGCGAGGAGCTCGACGACGTCGCCCTCGAGATCGGCCGCCACGTCGCCGCGCTCGTCGAGGACGGCGCGACACTGCAAGCCGGCATCGGGCAGATCCCCGACGCCGCCCTGCGCGCTCTCACGGGCAAGAAGGACCTCGGCGTCTGGACCGAGATGTTCTCCGACGGGATCGTCGACCTCATCGAAAACGGCAACATCACCGGCAAACACAAGGTCATTCACCCGCGCAAGGTCACCTCGTCGTTCACGTTCGGAACCCAGCGCGTCTACGACTTCGTCAACCACAACCCGGTGTTCACGTTTCACCCGTCGGACTACGTCAACGACCCGATCCACATCGCCCGCCAGCACAAGATGGTGGCGATCAACTCGGCGCTGCAGATCGATCTGACGGGACAGGTTTGCGCCGACTCGATCGGCGCGAAGTTCTACTCGGGCATCGGCGGCCAGGTCGACTTCATCCGCGGCGCCTCGATGTGCCCCGGCGGCGTGCCGATCATCGCCATTCGCTCGACGGCGAAGAACGGCGAGCTGAGCCGAATCGTGCCGGCGCTCGACCCGGGCGCCGGCGTGGTCACCTCGCGCGGCGACGTCTGGTACGTCGTCACCGAATACGGCGTTGCCGACCTCCAGGGGAAGACCGTGCGCGAGCGCGCGCTGTCGCTGATCGCCATCGCCCACCCCGACTTCCGCGGCGACCTGCTCGCCGCCGCCAAGGAACGTCGCTACGTCTTCCAGGATCAGATCTCTCCGCACCCCGGCTATCCCTGGCAGTACGAGACCGACGTCGTCGCCAGCGACGGCACGACCTTTCGACTGCGGCCGCTGCGGGCCACCGACGAGGGCAAGCTCACCGACCTCTTCTACTCGCTGTCCGACGACACCATCTATCGCCGCTGGATGACGGCGCGGAAGCGCATGCCGCACCGCGACGTGCTCTACTACCTCAACGTCGACTACCGGAACACGATGGCGATCGTGCTGGAGACGCGTCAGGACAATCGCGAGCCCGAGCTCGTCGGCGTCGCCCGCTACCACCTCGACCGGGCGACGAATTTTGCCGAGGCCGCATTCCTGGTGCGCGACGACTGGCAGGGGAAGGGTCTCGGAACCGAGCTGCTGCAGCAGCTGATCGCCATCGCCCGCGACAAGGGCGTCGCCGGGTTCACTGCCAGCGTCCTCGCCACCACCCGCGGCATGCTTCACGTCTTCCACCGGTCGGGTCTCGAGATGCGCAGCCGCCTCGAGGACGGTGCCTACGAGTTGACGATGACGTTCGCCGACGAAGGTGGCGGCCCCGCCAGCCACACGCCGAGCGGATTTGCGGGCGAGGACGAACCGGAATAGCGCACGGCCAACCGATGTGCGTCGCCGCGGTTGGAGTCCCACTCAGCCCGCGAGGCGAAGGCTCATCCCGTCCGCCGCGCGCAGGCCGCTCGTCAGCGCCGCCTCGGTGAACGGGCCGACGAGGTAGTCACCGGCGAACTCGAGCCGCCCGCTGCGCGACGAGCGCTCGTGGAACGCTGCCAGATGTCGCGTGTAGCCGCGGTAGAACTGCGGCAGCATCGGATCCCAGCGGTGGACGAAAGCGGCGCGCGGCGACAGGCGGCCGATGGGCGTGCGGGCGAGCTCGTCGAGCACGAGATCGACGATGCGGTCGTCGTCCTCCTCCCAATGCTGCGCGGCCGCAGTGGCCGTGAGCGCGACGTTGACGATGCCCTCGCCGCCGGGCGCCACTCCCGGCTTGTGGTGATCCGCGGCCAGCCCGTAGAGCGCCAGGCCTTCGCGTCGTGGAAACGCGACGCCGTAGTACGGAATCGTCGCCGGCGGCGCGTCGAACACCAGAAAGACGATGATTCCACGCACGTAGCGTACGCCGGCGAAAAACTCGTGCTCGGCGGCGGTGAGCGTCGGACACAAGCCGGCGACGCCCGATCCGGGGACCGCGACGACGACGCCGTCGGCGTCGATGTGGTCGGAGCCGTGCGGGCCGCGAACGGCGATCGACACGCCGTTGCCCTCCTCTCGGATCGAATCGACCGTCGTGTCCGTGCGGGTCTCGATCCGCGCGGCGAGCTCCGCGGTGAGACGGCCGGTGCCGCCGCGGAAGGATTGCAGCTCGAAGCCCGACAACAGCAAGCGGCTGGCGAGCAACACGAACGCGCCGGAGAGGTCCTCGGGGTCGCTGTCGAACGTCGACGAGAACGACGGCGCGAAGGCGTACTCGAACGCTTCGTCTCCGACCAGGCGGCGCAACAGCGTCGGCATGTCGGCGTCGTCGATCGGCGCGGCACGTTCGGGGCGGTGCGGATCGAGGAGGCGACGCCGGCGCCAGAGCTCGAGGGCGAAGCGTGCCAGGCGCAGCTTGGCCCGCCAGGACAAGAGTGAGGTGCGCAACAACGCCGTCGCGTCGCCGTGAGCGATCTCGTGCAGGCGCCCGTCGCGCAGCACCGCGTCGCGGGCGCGCTGCAACGTGCACACGTCGTCGGCGAGGCCGACGGCACGCGCGACCCGGTGCAACTCGGTGTAGGCGCTGGCAATGAACTGCGCGCCGCGGTCGATGACGACGCCGTCGACGTGCTCGCTGCGCATGCGGCCTCCGGCGACCGGCTCGCGCTCCAGGATGACGATGTCGTGCCCGCCCTCCCGCAGGCGCCAGGCGCAGGCGAGGCCGGCGATGCCGCCGCCGACGACGACGATGCGGCTCATCGTTGGACTTTCGGCATGGCGCAGCGCTAGCGACGACGCGCTCGCGGCGCAAGCGGATTCCCGACTTCGAGAAGGGCCTCTCCCGCGAGGTCCCCGTCGGCGCGTCGGGCGACTGGCGAAGCGCTTGCATCGCGTGGAGGAAGTGGGGGAGGAGGAGCCACGAACGTGACTGCGATGCCATCACCATCCTCGACGAGAAAGAAGCGTACGGCCCTGGTGCTGTCGGGCGGCGGCGCGCGTGGGGCCTACCAGGTCGGCGTCCTGCGCGGCCTCGCCGAGCTCGGCGTCCTGGCCCCCGGACGCAGCGGACTCGACGTGTTCGTCGGCTCCAGCGCCGGGGCGATCAACTCCGGCATGATGGCGGCGCACGCCGACGATCTGCCTGCCGGGGTGTCCGCGCTGGAGGAGATCTGGGGCGGCCTGCAGGCGAAGCAGGTGTTCCGTACCGACGTGCGCTCGCTCGGAGGCATCGGCGTGAAGTGGGCATGGGACCTGACCTTCGGCGGCGCAATCGGCGGAGTCACCCCGAAGTCCCTCCTCGATACCGAGCCGCTCCGCGAGTTGCTGCGGGAGCGGGTGCCGTGGGACCGGCTCGACGCGGCGATCGCCTCCGGGGCGCTGTACGCGCTGGCCATCGCGGCAACCGATCTCTACACCGCCGACGGCACGATCTTCCTCCAGGCCGGGGCCGACGTTCCGAACTGGTCGCGGCGCCGCTGGCGCATCGAGCGCACGGCGGTGCGCGCCGAGCACCTGCTCGCCTCGAGTGCGATCCCGATCTTCTTTCCGTCGGTGGAGATCGGCGGCCGTCACTTCGGCGACGGCTCGGTGCGCAACACGACGCCGCTCAGCCCGGCGATCAACCTCGGTGCGGAGCGCATCATCGCCGTCAGCGTGCGTGAGCCGGGCAAGCCGGAAACGACACCCGAGAAGCGCGACGCGCCGACGATCGCGCAGATCGCCGGGGTCCTGCTCGATGCCGTGATGCTCGACGCCATCGAAGTGGACGTCGAGCACAGCGG
>CALJUJ010000005.1 GCA_937975525.1 uncultured bacterium | reverse complement strand
CACGGGAAGACCGGACAGATGTTCGTGCTGCTCGACGGCGCCGTCGAGGTGCTCCAGGGCGACGTCCCCGTGAGCGTCGTCGACGACCCTGGTGCCGTGTTTGGTGAGATGGCTGCCCTGCTGGGCCTACCGCATTCCGCCACCGTGAAGACGCTGCAGGATTCGCGCTTCTACGTGATCGACGACGGCGCCGGCTTCCTCGCCGATCATCCCGAGGTCGCCACCCGCATCGCGCGGCTGCTGGCGCGGCGGCTGCACGCGATGACCACCTACCTGGCCGACATCAAGCGCCAGTTCGCCGAGCAGTCGGGCCAACTCGGCATCATCGACGAAGTGCTCGCCAGCCTGGCGCACGATCAGGACGAGACGGAGGCGCTGGTCTCCGACCGCGACCCGGACACCCAGGTCGACTGACGCTCACGGCTCGAGCTCGGCGAAGGGCCGCGTCAGCGGCGCGTCGAGGTCGACCACCTCGTTGCCAGCGAGCGAGTACCACATCGCGCGGCGCGCATCGGTGTCGACGACCACGTGCGCCGGCACCGGGCCGATCTGGCGGCCGGCGTTGAACACCCAAGTGGAACCGATGCGGTCGGCCCAGGATCCACCGTTGCGGAACGGCGCCTGGTGCACGTGGCCGGTGAGAACGATGTCCGGCCGGTGCTCGCCGATCCAAGCGACGAGGGCTTCGTCCCCGAAGTGCTTGCTGCCGGTCCAGCTGAGCGGCGAGTCGGCGGGCGGCGCGTGGTAGACCCAAATCCACGCACCGTGGCGGTCGGCGCCGTCGCGTGCGAGCTGCTCGCCGACGAGGTCGCGCGTGCGCGGACCGTCCCACCAGGGGCACACGGTGATGCGGTGATCGGCGACGTCGACGACGTCGCCGTCGCCGACGACGCCGGCGGAACGCGTGCGCAGCAGCCAGCGCGCGACCTTCTCCTCGACCGAGTTGAAGCCGTTCAGGTCGTGATTTCCGCTGCTGGCGATCAGGCGAGTCTTGCCGGCGATTGCGCGCAGCACCTTGGTGAGCACGACGATCTGCGCCTTGGTGTCCGCGAAGCCGGCGATGTCGAGGTGGTCGCCGGCGATGACGACGACGTCGAAGCGGTCGGCTACGTCGGTGACCCAGTCGTATTGCTTCAGGGTGTAGTGGAGGTCGGAGACGAGCAGGAGGCGCATCGCAGATCGTTCGTAGCAGCCGCGCGCCGCGCGTGTCGATGCACGACCCGCAAGTCGGTGAGCTTTTCGCCGGACACGGTCCCCGGCTAGATTCGGCGCATGGGCCGTATCCTGAGCTTTCTGGTCGCCGTCGGCGGGCTCGTGCTCGTCGTCGGTTTCGCCTCGCAGTGGTGGCCGGTCGACGGCGACCCGACGGTCGCGGAGCCCGGCCCGCACCGCGTGCGCGTGGTCGACACCCGCGCGATCGTGCCCGGCCCGGGGCTGCCGCCGGAGCTACCCCTCGGCAGCGCCAACAACAATCTCGATGCGGTGCGCGCGAACGACGGCGCGGTCTACCTGGCGTTGCGCACCGCACCGCACCACTTCGCCAACCCCGACACGAAGATCCTGGTCTTGCGCAGCCGCGACGAGGTGCATTGGCAGCTCGACGCGAGCTTCGCCCTCGGTCACGACCTGCGCGAGCCGCGCCTGCTGGCTCACGCCGGGCGAGTGGTGCTGTTCGTCTCGCGGCTCGGCGACGACGCCTTCGCCTTCGAGCCGGACGGCATGTCGCGCGCGCAGCGTGATCGCGACGGGCGTTGGTCGGACCTGGAGCCGTTCGGGCCACCGGGTGCGATCGGCTGGCGCGCACGGCACGTCGCCGGTGTTCCGGCGCTGATCACCTACGAAGGCGGCGGGAGCGCCTACGGGGCGGGGATGCCGGAGATGCGCATCGATCTATGGCGCAGCGCAGACGCGATCACGTGGCGGAAGTGGGCGGCCGATGGCCGGCCGCTGTACGCCGGCGGTGGGGGCGAAGCCGATTTCGCGCGTTCGGCGTCCGGGGACTTCTTCGGCGTGATCCGGGTCGAATCGGGCGACGAGCGCGGCTGGGGATCGCGACTCTGCCGCGCACCGGGCGACGCGCCGACGCGATGGCGCTGTCGCAGCGACGTGCGCAAGTTCGATTCGCCCTACGTGTTTGCGCACGATGGAGAGGTCTATCTCGTCGGCCGTCGGCACCTGCGCGGCGACGGCCGATTCGACCGCGGCATCGGTCCGGAAACCGGGCGCTTGCGGGTGCTGCGGACGCTTTGGAACCACATCGGCTACAGCTTCGCGCGCAAGCGCTGCGCGTTGTGGCGCTTCGTCGAGGAGGACGCGGCGGCGGACGGTGTGGGGCTGCGGCTGGCGTACGTGATCGACTTGCCCTCACGCGGCGACACGTGTTTCGCCGCCGTGCTCGCGGGAGAGAGACCGGACGAGCGCGTGGTGTACGACTACTCGAGCCCGCTCACGGGCCGCGACGTGCGTTGGATCGAGGGGCAGCTCGGCGAGACGCGCATCTACCGCCACGTGCTGCGCTTCACGCGGAGCGCTGGTTAGGTGTGAGCCAGCGCAGCGGCAGCTCGGTGCTGCGGCTGATTCCGATGCGTGGCGTGACGATCGGCGAAGCGGGTGGTTCCGTGCCGTCGTCGCCGATCCAGATCGACGAGCCGCGCGCGCAGAGATCGACGCCGTCGTGGCGCCGGTCGAGGTCGAACGCCTGGCACAGCTTGCCCGGGCCGTTGGCGAGGTCGGCGTCGCGGCGTGCCGCACCACGGCGGGCGCGGACGACGTCGAGGCCGGAGACGGGGGTGACGGCGCGCAGGAGGACGGCCTGGCCGTCGTCGGCCGGGCCGGTGACGACGTTGGCGCAGTGGTGCATGCCGTAGGTGAAGTAGACGTAGAGGTGGCCGCCGCGGGCGAACATCGCGGCGTTGCGCGCGGTGCGGCCGCGGTGCGAGTGACTGGCGGGATCGTGTTGCGGGTAGGCTTCGACCTCGACGATGCGCCCCGTGCACGCGCCGACGACGAGCACCTTGTGCAGGAGGCGAGGCGCGACGAATTCGGCGTCGTCGAGGAAGAAGGAACGAGAGAGGCGTTTCATCGAGACAGCGGGTAGCGGATCGTCGCGAGCAAGGCATCGAGTCCAAGCCGCGTCGGGATGGGGCACATGGCGAATCCGAGGAATCCTTTCTCGAATCGGATTCGACCCTACCCCGATCGTGTTGCGAATCGAAGGAGCTTCCGACCGGCGGTCTCGGAGCGCTTCGCAGCCCGAGCGCGAGTCGCTATACTCCGCGGCTTCGAATCATGGGACGACGACGAAAAGGCCGAGAGATCGCTGCGCAGGCGATGTACCAGTACCATCTACGCAGCGGGGCCGAGCCCGACCTCGACGCGTTCTGGGAGCAGGTCGAAGCCGGGCCCGAGGCCAAGGCGTTCGCGCTTTCGCTGATCGCCGGCACGCGCCAGCAGCAGGCTCGCATCGACGAGCTCATCACCGGCGCCAGCGAGAACTGGTCCTTCGAGCGCATTGCCGCCGTCGATCTCGCCGTTCTGCGCGTCGCCGTGCACGAGCTCATCGACGCCGCCGACGTGCCCTACACCGTCGTCATCGACGAGGCGATCGACATCGCTCGCCGCTTCAGCAACCCCGAGTCGGGCGCCTTCGTCAACGGCGTCCTGGACCGCATTGCGACCGAAGTGGGCGCCAAGGATCGGGTACCGGCTGCCGATGCGCCCGAAGAACCGGCGGCGTCGGCACCCACCCCCGTGACGGAAGGCCGTATGGAAGAGAGATACGATCCCGCCCGCATCGAGGCGAAGTGGCGCCGCTACTGGCAGGAGCACCGCACCCACACGCCCGATCTGCAGAAGGCCAAGAACCCCTACTACACGCTGATGATGTTCCCGTACCCGTCGGCTTCGGGGCTACACGTCGGCCACGCCTTCGCCTTCCCGGGCGCCGACATCCACGGCCGCTTCCGCCGTCTGCAGGGCTACGACGTCTTCGAGCCGATCGGCTTCGATGCGTTCGGCATCCACTCCGAGAACTACGCGCTCAAGGTCGGCACCAACCCCAAGGTCCTGATCCCCGAGACCACCGCCAACTTCCGCCGCCAGCTCGACCGGCTCGGCATGATGGTCGACTGGGAGCACCACGTCGATACGACCCTGCCGAACTACTACCGCTGGACGCAGTGGATCTTCCTCAAGCTCTACGAGAACGGCCTCGCCGAGCGGAAGAAGGCGCCGGTCAACTGGTGCCCCGCATGCCACACCGTGCTCGCCAACGAGCAGGTCGTCGACGGCTTCTGCGAGCGCCATCCCGACACCAAGGTCGAGCAGCGCTTCACCGAGCAATGGTTCTTCAAGATCACCAAGTACTGCGATCGCCTGCTGAAGAACCTCGACTGGATCGATTGGTCGGAAACGACCAAGACCGCACAGCGCAACTGGATCGGCCGCTCCGAAGGAGCGCACATCGACTTCGCCGTTGCCGAGCATGGCGACACCTCGATCCGCGTCTTCACCACGCGTCCCGACACCCTGTTCGGCGCGACGTACATGGTGCTCGCACCCGAACATGCGTTGGTGCCGGAGATCACGACCGCCGAGCGGCGCGCCGAGGTCGACGCCTACCGCGAGCGGGTCGCCGCCATGGACCTCATCACCCGCAAATCGGTGAAGGAGAAGACCGGCGTCTTCACCGGGGCCTACGCCGTCAATCCGGCGAACGACGAACGCATCCCGATCTGGATCGCCGACTACGTGCTCGCCGAGTACGGCACCGGCGCGATCATGGCGGTGCCGGCGCACGACGAGCGCGACTTCGCCTTCGCCCGCACCTTCGATCTGCCGATTCGACGCGTCATCGCGCCCGCCGGCGTCGCCGCCGACGAGCCTATCGAAGAGGCGTGGGACGGGCCTGGCGAGTTGGTGCACAGCGGACCCTTCAACGGAACGTCGACCGACGCGGCGAAGCGTGCCGTCACCGACTGGCTCGCCGAGCACGGCGCCGGGACGGCGCACGTGCAGTTCCGTCTGCACGACTGGTGCATCTCCCGACAGCGCTACTGGGGTCCACCGATTCCGATCATCTACTGCGACGCCTGCGGCATCGTGCCGGTGCCGGAGAAGGACCTTCCTGTCGTGCTGCCCGACGTCGAGGACTTCCGCCCCGACGACTCCGGCGTTGCGCCGCTCGCCAAGGTCGCTTCGTTCTACGAGGTCGACTGTCCGAGCTGTGGTGCGCGCGCACGGCGCGAGACCGACGTCTCGGACACGTTCCTCGACTCCGCGTGGTACTTCCTGCGCTATCCGTCGGCCAACCGCGACGACGTGGCGATGGATCCGGAGATCACCGCGAAGTGGCTCCCGGTCGACATGTACATCGGCGGCAACGAGCACGCGGTTCTGCATCTGATGTACACGCGGTTCGTGACCATGGCCTTGCACGATCTCGGGCTGGTGCCGTTCGAAGAGCCGTTCAAGAAGTTTCGCGCCCACGGTCTGATCATCAAAGACGGCG
>CALJUJ010000004.1 GCA_937975525.1 uncultured bacterium | reverse complement strand
AGCATCGACATACACTACCAGTCGGGGTTCTTCGACCCCGAGGAGCGTCAGTTTCGCGGCTTCGGGGTCGTCGAGACGGTGGAGGCCGACGGGGCTCGCGAGCGGACCCACTACGGCCAGGATCCCGCCACCGAAGGGCAGGTCCTACGCACGGCGACGCTGCCGCCGGGGCGCGACGTCCCCCTGCGTTCGAGCGAGAATCGATGGGAGTGCTTCCGACCCGACGACGGCGATGCGGTGCCCTGTGCGAGCGCGCGGCCCGAGGTCGCCCACGTCGGCATCCGTCTGGCCGCGCGTCACACGACCGACCATGGCAGCGACGGCGAGCAGCGGCACTCCTGGCGCGAGCAACGCGCATGGGACCGGTACGGCAACGCGCTGCACGTGCGTGTCGGCGGGGACGACACCGCGCGCGTCGACACCATCACCGAATTCGCCAACGAGGACGACCTCGACGCCGGCGGCACGAGGTATCTCGTCCGCCTCGCCTCCCGCGTCACCGTCGCGGCCGGCGCAACCCTAGAAGACCGCTGGTTCTTCTACGACGATCTTCCCTTGGGCGCCGTCGCACGGGGCAACCTGACGCGCACCGAATCCTGGCTCGACACCTCCGTCGTCACCGCCCCGGCGTGCACGGCCGAGCCGCGCCGCCGCTGCGTGGCGACGTCCATCGACTACGACGACCACGGCAATCCGATCGCCGTCACCGACCCGCGCGGAGCAACCGCGACCACGACCTACGACGCCGCGGGCCTGCATCCGACGCAGGTCACGAACGCGCTCGGTCACGTGGTCGAGTCGGCTCACGACCGCGGCTGCGGCAAGCTGCTGGTGCAGACGCTTCCCGACTCGCGCGTCGCCTCGCGCTTCGACTACGACGACTTCTGCCGGTTGCGCGCGGTGCTGGCACCGGAACAGAGCCCGGCTACGGCGGAACGGCGCTTCGAATACCATCTCGGTTCGCCGGGCGTTCCCTCGCGCATCGTGACACGCCGAGTCGAGCCAGCTTCGCCCGCGGGCTGGGTCGACGTCCATGAGCTCTTCGACGGCTTCGGCCGCCGCCTGCCGCGCCAGGCGGACGCCGTCGTCGACGGCGCAGGTGTGATCGTCGTCAGCGACACGGCGATCTACGACAGCCGCGGACGCGCCGTCGTCGCCTATCCGCCCTTCGTCGTCGACGGTGAGGCCAGCACATCGGAGAGCGCTCGCCACGCGCGCTATCGCGCCCCGGGGACGGAGGCACAGACTCGGCTCTGGTACGACGCCCGCGACCGCATCGTCTGGACCCTGAGCAGCAACGGCAGCGAACGCCGCGCCGACTTCTCGAATCCGTGGCACGAAACCGTCACCGGCGAATGCTTCCACGACCCGAGCTGCTCGGGCAGCCGAACCACCAAGGCGCACGACGCTCGGGGCAACGTCGTCGAGAAGGTCGTCGAGGGTGAAGACGGAAGTGTCCTCGCCCGAACGGGCTACGGATACGACGGTCTGGGCCGGCAGACCTGGTCGATGCAGAGCGATGGGACGCGCTGGCTGCCGCGTACGCGGATCCGCACCGAGTATGACTCACTGGGGCGCCGCATCGAGATCGACGACCCGGACACCGGGCGTTGGCGTTTCGGCTACGACCTCGCCGGGAACCTCGTCTACCAGGACGACCCCGAGCCGGGCCGGCACCTGGAGCTCTGCTACGACGAGCTCAATCGCCTCACCCAGAAGCATGTCGTCGGCGGCAGCGATCGCTACCGGGGCGATGCATGCGATCACCCCGAGCAGGCCGTCGCGCGGTCGACATTCGACGATCCGGCGATTCCCCATGGGATCGGGCGCCTTGCGCAGATGGACGACGCGAGCGGGTTCACCCGCTTCCACGCCTACGACGCGCGCGGCAACGCCCTGGTCGTCGAGAAGGGTATTCGCGTGGGCGACGTCGTCGAAACGGCGACCACCAGCTACCGCTACGGCCTCGCGGGACATCTGACGCACGTCGTGTATCCAGACGGCGAGCGCGTCGCCTATACCTACGACGAGTCGGGCAACGTGCGCGCCCTGCACAGCGAGAGCGACGGCACGGTGCTTCTCGCGGACCTGACATACGACCGGTTCGGACGGCCGCGACAGATCACTCACGGCAACGGGCCGGATGGCATCGGCGTCGTCGATACGCGCGAGTATCACGGCCACGAGCAGGGCTTCCGCCTGGCCCGGATCACTACGACCACAGCCGCCAGCGATCTCTCCTGCGGCGGCGGGCGCCGAGCTCTCGACGTGCGCTACGACCGCTACGACATCGGTGGGCGGCTCACCGAGATCGCGATCGAATCGGAGTGCGGTGGGCACGAGTCCCAGGCGACGTACCGCTACGACGGTCTCGGAAGACTGGTGGCCAGCACCGGACCCGCGGCGGCGGAGTTCGTCCACGACGTGATCGGCAATCCCGTGGACATGGGTGGCGTGACGATCGCGTACGGATCGCGCCGACCGCATACGCCGATCGGCCTCGGCTCCGTCGAGCTCGAGCACGACCGCAATGGAAACCGCGTACGCAAGGGTGACACTCACTACAGCTTCGACGCCGAGGATCGGCTGGTGGCCGTCGACGGCGGCCGCGTCGAGATCGTCTACGACGCGAACGGAGCCCGCGTGCGGCAGTCGGATGGCGTCACCGATACGCGCTTCTTTCACGAGCTCGCCGACTATCGGCTCGAGCGCGGCCATCCCGTCCTCACGAAGCACTACTTCGCCGGCGACCTGCGCATCGCTTCGCGCGAAGCGATCTGGCGCCCGGAGACACGCCCCACCGATTCAGGCTGGATCGCGGCGATCCGTGCCGACGCCACCGCGAGCCGTCTCGGTCGCATCGGCGGGACTCTCCTGAGCGTCCTGGTGCTGGCCTCGATGCTGCCGGGCCTCCCGGCCCGAAACGGGCGACGGCGGAGCTCGGCGGCTGCCATCGCCACGACCATCGCCTTCGCGTACGCGCTCCTCGCGTCGTCTCTGTCTCCGCTGGGAGTAGCCACGGTAGCGGCCAACGGCGGCCCCGGCGCCCGCACCCAGCCATTGCCCACGGTGATCGCCGAGCCGATCGAGCTCGCCTTCGTGCACTACCACGTCGATCGACTCGGCTCGCCGCATGTCGTCAGCGACGGCAGCGGCGCGGTGCTCGAGCACCGTCGCTACGAACCCTACGGCGCGCTTCTCGGCCGCTGGAACGCCGACGGACAGCCACTCCCACGCGAGGCGCGCATCGGCTTTGCCGGCTACGAGCCGTCGGCCGAAGTCGGCCTGCACTACGCTGGATTGCGCTGGTACGACCCCAAGCTGGGCGGGTTCGCGAGTCACGATCCGGCGCGTCAGTTCCCCAACCCCTACAGCTACGGTGGCGGCGACCCGATCAACGGTATCGATCGCGGCGGTGCGTTGTTCGGGCTCGACGACCTGTTGGTCGCCGTGATCGTGGGCGCCGTCGCCGGTGCGGTCGGCGGCGGCGTACAAGCCGCCATCGACGGCGCTTCGGTCGGGCAGGCCCTGAAAGCCGCTGCGATCGGCGGAACCATCGGCGGAGCCGCGGCCTACGTCGGCGCCGGCTTCGTCGGCCCACTGCTGAACGACACCGTCGTTCCCTCGGTGGCGAGTCAGCTGGCGAACGCAGGCGTCGCACCGGCAACCGCGGGGACCATCGCCGAGATCGCCGTTCGCGGCAGCGCCATCAGCGCCGGCCTCGCCCAGGTCGGCTACCAGGCCAGCGCCGGCAACTACGGACCGCTCGTCGGCCTCGGCGTCGCCATCGGCTTGCACACCGCCCTGAGCCCGCCCCAACCTGCGACACCCGATGCCGGTCTTCGCCTCGTGGCGACGGCTCCGGGCGGCGAGCTGCCGTCGATGGGCGTCGCCGACCTGGCCGCCGGCGACGTGCTGATCACCGATGAAGGGGCCATGGCCTCGGTCACCGGGCACAGCGCGGTCGTCCTCGAAGCCGAAGGCGACATCGTCCGCGTGCTCTCCGCCGACCAACGCGGACGCTACATCGAAACGAACCTCGACGGATCCGTCGGCGGTCGACAGTGGGACGTCTACCGTGTCGGCGGACTCGACATCGCACGGTTGCACAGCGCAGCGCGTGCGCTGCATACACGGGGTGGATTGCAGGACTATCTCGGCAACGCGGGAGGCAACGTATGCTCGGCTACCTGCGCCGCGGCCATCGAAGCCGCGGGTGGGCCGGTCGCACCGCGTTCTCTCCTGAATCTCGTGACCCCAGCAGCCCTGAGGCGAACCTACGGTCCGCCGATCGGACGCGTGTTCATACCCCGGCTGAGGAGCATATGATGAGGTCGATGACCACATGGATCACTGCAAGCATACTGGTAGTTTCAATGAGTTTCTCAGCACGTGCTGACGCGCCAACGGGCCGCGGCGACTTGGATGCACTCGGCCTCGCGCTCCCCCATCCGGGCTCGGGCCGGCTCGCCAGCGTGCGTCGCAGTGGCCCGAATCGCCCCGAGAGTCCCGCCCTGCTCGTCGTCGCCACGGCGGAGAAGTCGCGCTCGGCCGCGATCGCGCTGCCGTGGGAGGCACGCTGGGCCGGCGCCAGCGAGCTCGTCGTCAGCCATCGCGCTCCGGAACTACGTGACGGCTTCGGGACGACCCTGTCGCGCGTCGACTTCGCCAGCCTCGGCGCCGTCACCTTTTCCGACCGCCGCGGTCTCTCCGCCCCCCGCCCCGCACCCGACGGCAGCCGCATCGCCCTCACCCGGCTCTCCCTGCCGTCCGGCAAGCAGCACCTCGAGATCCATCCTCTCGGCGCCCACGATGCGGGTTCCGGCCAACCGCTCGTGTTCGAGGACATCGCCCCGATCGACCTCGTCTGGAGCCCCGACGGCGATCACATCGTCGCCTCCGTGGGCGTGGTCGAAGCCGACGGCCGCATCTGGCCGCGCCTGCGTCGCCTCGACGTCCAGTCCGGCGCAGTCGCCGCCGTCGACGATGGCGGCCAGGCCCAAGGTGTGACCCCGCTCTTCTGGACCCGACGCGGCCTCTTCGTGCACGACGGAGTCAGCGTGCGGCGCTGCGACCTCGAGGGCTCCGGCTGCTCCGTGGTCTTCACCCCGGAAGGCGAACGCAGGCTCATCCGTCGGGGTACGGCCGTCGGCGGCGACCGCGCCTACGTCCTCGTCAGTGACGGCACCCGCGACGCCTTCGAAACGCGCAGCCACGAGCTCCACGAGCTCGACCTGGAGTCCGGCAGCGGCAAGCGGCTGCTGCGGCTCCCCGACGGGCTTTTCCTCGAAGACATCGATTGGGTGGACGACCCTCCGAGCTAGGCGATGGCGGCGCGCACGACTCCTGCGCGCTGCACCCGGCACGGGCGGGCGGTCTACCTCCGCCGCCCGCCCGCTGCCGCCCGCCGCAGCGAACGGCTCACGCCTCGGTGCGGCCGCCCTCGGCCTGCGGCCGCAGCCGCACCGGCACGCCGTTCAGGATCGACTGCCCGACCACCGCCTCGACGT
>CALJUJ010000003.1 GCA_937975525.1 uncultured bacterium | reverse complement strand
CGATCCGGCGACGGTCGGCAGCGGGGGCTCGGGTTCGGGGAACAGCGTCGGGGCGCGTGGCGCTGGTCGTGGCGGCAGCGCTGGCGGCAGCGCTTCGTTCGACGCGCTACCACCTCTACTACGTTCCCGTGGACGAGCATGGACCTTCGTGCTTGCGGTGTGGAGCGCCGTGCGGGGCAGGGGGCCGTCCATGAAGCGGCCGGAGTAGATCGCGCGCAATCGGATCGACCCGGTCGACGGATTCCTGCGCGAGAAGCGCTTCCTGATCGCGGACCTCGACACGAAGGTCACCGAGCGTTTCTCCGAGCTGATCGGCCAGGGCGGCGTGCGGGTCGTGCGAACGACCTACCGGGCGCCGAACATGAACGCGATCGCCGAAGGGTGGGTCCGTTCGGTCAAGTCGGAGTGTCTCGATCGGCTTGCGCTGTTCGGCGAGGGCATGTTGCGGCGAGCGTCGCGCGATTGCGTCGCGCACTGCAACCGCGAGCGACCGCATCAGGGCTCGGCGACGAGTTGGTTGCCGGCGACCCGGCGCCCGGTGCGCCGGCGGCGGGCGAAGTCGACGAGGTCGAGCGCCTCGGTAGCCTGCGGCGCCATCACCGGCGCGTGGCCTGACGGCTCGAGTTCGGCGCGGACGACCGGGCGAAGTGCTCGAGACAGGGGAGCGGTAGGCTCGGGCTCGGACGACGGCGCGCGACGCGATTCCTGGCGTGGCAATCGGCGGCGTGCTTCGCTGGGCAAACCTCCCCGGCCGAGTTCTCGGACAGTACGGTAATCCCTCCACCCGGCTCTCGCGAACGCGCGACCTCACCGCGCCACGCCCACCGAACCGCCCCCGACACCGCGCCTTCCGCACCTCACCCCGAAAACGAAACCGCCCCGCGGCTCTTCACCGCGGGGCGTCTTCATCCGCTCCTGCGAGCGGCGGTGGCTCCCCAGACCATCTGCTCTCTGACCAGCGGGAGAGAGCGCTTCCCCGCGGCTTCCCCACGAGTTCACCGGAATCGAGGCTGGCCGTTGTCCGAGTTCGGTGGAGCTGGTGCGCGGAACTCCCCATGGCATGGGAGATTCCGAGCCGCATTCGCGCAGATTGAAGCAGCGATAATCCCCCAAGCGAGGCTCCATCGGGGAAGCACTACTCGGCAGCCGGCGGATCGGTTGCGGTGCCAAGCCCGGAAGGGGCACCAGGCCGGGCAGGCCGGGCGCGTCCCCTCGCGAGACGTCGGGTGGCGTGGTTACTCTGAAAGCCGATCGCCGACCACGGGTGTGTCCCGACCTCGCCGCCGAAGTCAGCCAAGGCCCGATTCATCAGGTAGTTCAGGGCCGGGTTCATGCGTCTCGGCTGCCAACCCAGCAACGTGGCAGTTGGTACGACAGGGAGCCATCCACCCGGTGACTCCAGGGCCTTGGTCGCCAGCACGAGCGCGTCCTCCGATGGCCTCCACGGCATGAAGTGATCATCGAACTTCGCGAACAACTCGCCCTCGGGGTAGATCTTAGCAAATCCAATTTCCCCGCAGCCGCAGTGGATGTGCTTCCCGACGTACCCTTGTCCCACGAGTTCGTCAACGGCGTCAGCGAGGTCGTCCTCCGTCAGCCTGGTCGCCTTCTCGAGTTCCTCGACATCCACGCGGGGGTCGTGAGCGTCGCCGTGTTCCGAACGCGTGACCAGCAGCCGGACGATGGATTCGGCGGCCGGCGACAAGCCGATCCCAGCGGTCGCCACTGTCTTGACCGCCGGCCTCGGGCCGAGCGGCGGCTTCCGAGTCACGCCGTGGATGTCAGAGATCAGAGCGGGGAGATCGGCCTCGTAGTTGTCGATTGCCGGTGCGGCGATCCCCCGCAGCAGAGGAGGTAGACCGGCGACATCGAGGCCCAGCCGCAGCGGGATGAAGACGACCTGTTGCTGAAGTCGCATCACGAAGCCAGCATCCATCTCGCTGTTGACCCATGGCTTGCAGATGCTTGTTGGCGAGAGGACCGCGACGAAATGCGTGCAGCGATCCAGTCCCGCGTCGATCTTCTGCCGCAGGCTGTCGCCGCCGCGGATCTCCCACTCGTCGAAGAACACCTCGACGCCATGGGCCATGAGATCGTTTGCCAAGCGACGCACCACGTTCTTGTCCTCCGAGGCGTGGCACAGAAAGGCAACCGGTCGTTCTCCTTCCTTGGGTCCTTCTTCGCCCTCCGTCTCGTTGAGTCCGAGTCGTGCCGTCACCAACTCGATGACTTTCGCGGACCCCTCGACGCTTATCGAAAGGTGCTCGATGTCACGACCCTTGACCACGACAAGCGGGAACTCGCCTGTCTCGGGGTCACGGATGCTGCCGATCTTGGTACAAAGGTCCTCCTCGATGGATGCGAGCAGTGCTGACTGAAGCGCATCGCCCATGTTGTTCGGGGTCACCGAACGCCCGCCAATGCTGAACTTGATCATCGCCCTCCGAGCCGTGTGTTGGCCATCGTAGGTTCGAGTTGGGGAGGCACAATGGTGCGACGGGGGAACATGGGTTCGGCCTTCAGGCCGGATCTCGTCGCGGCAGTGTCAGGCCGCGTTCGAGTCTCGGCATCGCAGGCTTCCGCTCCGCCAAGCGGCCCGGCTCGGCTGCGCGTGATGTCGTCCCTCAAGTTCTCGCGCTTGTTCACGCGGGGGACGAACGCAGCAGCGCTTCCCTGCTGCTGATGCCAACGCCCTGCTCGATTCGCCATCTCCTCAGAATGCTTCGACGGGCTCACCCAGGTCCGCATAACCGGCCGCCGTCAACGCGGTCGCGAGCCTGCCGATGTCCTGGTGGTACTGAACGTTGCAAAATGGGGTCAGGTTGGAGTCGCTGTCCGTCGTGTCGAACAGCACGTCAAGCAGCGGAGCTGCCTGCCATCCGATGCGCACGATACCGACGTGCAGGCTCATCGGAGGAGTCTGTTCGCACAGTGCGAGGCGCACGCGCGCGAGCCGGTCCTTGCTGCCCCTCAGGGTCCGGGCAAGCTCCTCGCCGAGGTAACGGTGCAGCTTCGTGAATCGGGTGCTGACCGTCATGCCGATCGCGTTGCCGGACAGCGCGCCCGCCGCGATCAAGCCGTTGTAGGCATCGACCAGGATCTTCGCGGCGAGGATTGCCCGTCGATGCAAACCGTCGGGAGACGTGCGGAGATCCTCGTGCACGGCCGTGACAATCTGCGACGGGATGATTGCCGGATACGAGGCAGACGGATCTGCCGGAAGATGGAGGGTGTGGCGCGGTGGCGGAGCCGACGCCTCGAGCCGCACGTAGCCGTCGGTCGGATCCTGTCCGACGGCAAACCGCACGCTTGGGCCCAGGTTGTCGTCGTGAAGATAGATGTGCTGCACGCCGCCGTCCTGGAGTTGGACGGTGCCGACTTGTGGGACGGGCGGTGCACACTCGCGGAAACCAACGGCGCACACCGCATGTGCCCCGTTGTTCTCCAACTCACCGATGATCAGGGCGGGATACCCCGACCTGATCAGAGACGCGCACGCAGCTGCGAACCTGTCCCGTGTGAACGCAGCGCGTCCGTTCTTGCCCGTGTCGCCCTGCAACACCACCGGCGCGAGCCCAGCCTCCTTGATGGCCTCGCAGAGCTGATAGATCGTCAGCCCCGATGAAGGGAAGACGCGTGACCCGAGCGACGCGTTCCTGTGGGCGAACCGAGTGATGTCAGCCGTCGTCGGGATCGCGTGGTGGTCATCGAACGCGGACGAATGGAGCATGGACCAGAGTGCAACGGTGGCGCATGCCCCTACTGCCGCATCCTGCTGCTGCCAGGCAAGTCCGTTCACGCGCAGCGGGATGCCAGCGACGTGGCACCTGTACTCCCTCGCAGGGTTCGTGACTCGCGGTGGCGTCTTGGCCAGGTCAGGGTACCAACGGACGACCGTTCGTCCGAGGGGCGCGGACGGGATCGGCCGGATCACCACGAAACCGAGATACGCCTGCTGCAGGTACGCGATCGCGGCCTTGCTTCCACCGGCTGCCGAGCGGATTCGGTCTCGTGAGACCTTCGTCGAGAAGAAATGGCAGCGGCGGCAACGGTTTGAGTAGCCGCGCGAGCTGAAGCCGTAGAACCCTGCGACCTCCGAGAGTTAGTCAAGGTCGAACTACGCTGGCTCCTCGAGCACCGTTGTCGCACCCAGGTCAGCGAGGTAGTGGCGCAGGTAGACCGCTTGGTCACGTCTCCCGAGCGCGACCAGTGGATCCTTCTGGCCATTGAAGTCGTGAAACCTGAGCTTGGCCAAGCCTTGGCGGTCCTTCTCAGCCTTGAGTTGGCTGGCTCAGTACGTCCGGGGTGACCGGCGTCTTGAACGCCTGGGCCTGCTCATCCCCCTCAACTCTGGATCGATCCAGGTCGAGGGCAGCCAGAAGCACCTTCAGGTCCGCAGGCTCAGGGACCCTCTCGATCGGCGACTCCCACGATCCGGGCGGTGCGGTCCACAGGGAGAAGGCTTCGTGGCGTCCTTGACCTGATTCATGGACCTCGATGCGCTTGCCGCTCCTCTTGGTCATGTCGACTCCATCATGGAGCTGAGACTCTAGTTGGTGCGGTGGATCGATTCGACGCTGCGCTCAGAGAACCGCCTGCTTTCCGTGGAGAAGGTGCCGCGGTCCACGGCAAGAGGGCCTCATTCGGTTCCCACACCTGAGATGCAGTAGGGGCAGCCGGGTTCGGGAGGGTCCACCCGAGCGGAGACCAACCCGAATGTGCCGCGGTACTCGAGATGGGGCCGAGCGGCACGCAGCCCGGTTGCCGCAGCAGCGAACTCCGCCACGCCGAGCGATGCGATGATCCCGTTCAGGTACACGACTGCTGGACCGGAGCCCTGAAGTGCGCCCGCTTCGATGCCGTAGATCGCCTTCCTGTCGCGACGCTCGGCGTCGTCGGCGAGCGACGTCTGGATGTCCTCTTGCGAGAGCAGCCCGAGGCAGTACAGGCACCCTCTGCCGGACATGGCTACGCAGACGCGGCCCCCCCAGTCTGTTTGGTTCTCGCTGACGTAGATCTCGGTCGCGAGGTCGACGTACGGCCTGCGCGCCTCGGCACACCGCTGCGTCAGCAGGAGTCGCGCGCCGTCGTTGTCGACGCACCCGAAGATCCAGTCCGCGTTCCGAATCTCCTGCTCGACGACTGCATCGCGCAGATCGCATTGATGCGCCACGATCTCGATCCCGGGATCGATGGCGGCAACGAGTCGGTGTGCGATCGCGACCTTCGGCTTTCCCAGCGGATCGCTTGTCCATGCCCCGACCAACCGATTCCGGTTGGTCTCATCGAGGACGTCCGGGTCGACGACGATCAGTTGACCAGCGCCCAGGTACGCCAACTGCTGCACGATGTGAGAACCCAGGCCGCCGGCTCCGACGATCAAGACCCGAGTGCTGCGCAACCTGTCTTGGCCCTCGGCTCCAAAAAACCTGCGCTGTCGCTCAAACCGGTCCATGAGTCCTCCAGCCACGACTCGACGTGTAGCCGGTCGGGAGCATCCGCTTGCCACCGACCAGAACCGCATCGATCGTGCGTGCTCGACCTCCAGGCTCGGTCCAAATCAGCGCGTCGAATCCGGCTGGCGCTACGACGATTGCCGCGTACGGTCGCTGCGGCAGCCGAAACATGACGTGCGGGACGACCTGAGCAAGTCCGGCCAGGTCGCTCGGCGAGAAGCAGGCAGCACTCTCGAAGTGGTAGGGGTGCGAGTGCGTCTCGATAAGCACGGCGTTCATGTCGTGCGCAGTTCGGATCATCCGTTCGTGCACATCCGCCCGGAGTTCGAGGTGGCCGAGAGTCCGGATGTTGAACTCCTCCGGCTTCACGAAGTACTTCTCGATGACTCGGAGCTGCAACCGGCCAGCGTCCACGGCGGATGTCGCGAAAAGGAACGCTGCTTCCTCGGCCTCGGGCTCCACAGGCAGCAGGTGCGCGAGCACGGCTGCGTGATCAGCCGCGGCGAGTTCAACGACGGCGCTCACCACCTACACTCCTTGCAGGAAGCGATCGCGGAAGCCGATGGCGTAGTTGACGAGGTTCGACCCCTCGGCGATGTTCGCCCTTGGCCTCCACTGGTCGCCGTCCGACGTCCACGACAGCAGGGCCCAGCTTCCTGGAAACGGCGGCTGCCTGCTGGCTGGGTCCTGGATGTTGCTCGGGGGACTGCCGGCGACACGGATACCGGATGGCACCCAGATGCCGTACGGCGCCTGGCCCGGATGGCCTGGCTGCGCGTGGAACGCGACGGGCAAGGGGCGAGGCGTCCAGCCCAACGCCTCCGCTGCCGGATAGTCCGGGATCATGAACCAGTGCCCGTCTTCCGAGTACACGATGTCGGGGAAGACGCCGCGCAGCAACCTGAGCTCGGCGGATACGCGTTCGGTCAGCGCGTAGCCGCGCTTCCACTGCACCTTCTTGGCGAAGCCCTGGCCCGGCCGGAGTTCGATGGTCTGCCCAGGAGCCAGAGTTCGGCTTTCGTTGGTCTTGAGGTCGATCTCGAGTACACCCAGCGTCGCCTCCCATCCGCCCAGACGGAGGATCTCCTCCGTGGTAATGGTCGGTCGATCCCACTCGTGAATGGTGCCCTCGATGTTGATGAAGTACTTGGGCCCGTGGGGGCCGGTCGAGTCGTTGGTCATGTGAGATGCCTCGCGTTGCGAGAAAGCAACGCGTGATCGAGATGTAGCACACAGACCAAGTGTTGCAAGAGGGTGCCGAGCGTTTTAATCTAGCAACGATGACGAGGACCCATGACTCGACCACATCTTGACGTTCGCGCGCTTCGCGACGCACTCGACCAACAGCGGCGAACTAGGAAGCTATCGTGGCGCCAAGTTGCTTCTGAAGCTGGGGTTAGCCCTTCGACCCTGAGCCGGATGGCCGATGACAAGCGGCCCGACGTAGACAGTTTCGCGGCTCTTGTGAAGTGGCTCGGCGTTCCGGCAGACGCGTTCTTGGTGACGGGAAAGGGCGAGACGATCGCCGCCCAGCAAGCCAGTGCAGTCCTCTCGACACACCTTCGGGCCGGCAAGAACCTCTCGCCGGAAGCAGTCGACGCCGTCCAGGATCTGCTCGGAGCGATTCAGCGTCTGATGGATTCTGGCAGTGCAGCTCCACCGAGAAACGAGGATGGCAGCTGACTACCGCCGGGGCTTCAAGGCGCTCGCCGAACGCCTCGCCCTCGAGGTTCGTGACGGCATGGGAAGCGACTGGCAGGGGCGGCTCGATCCCAGGGCGCTCGCGAAGCACGTGGGCGTGGTTGTCTTCGACCTTCCCGAGATGCGACGCCTCGGCATGAAGGAGGAGTCGCTCCGGTTCCTGCTTGGGCGCGGGCGGCGCGAGTTCTCTGCCGCGCTCTTCGAGAGCGATGGCGTGCGCGTGATCGTCGCGAACCCCTCGCACTCCGCTGTTCGACAGGCGAGCAACATCGTCCACGAGGTCGGCCACGTTCTCCTTCGTCATCAGCCCCCGACCGAGATCATCGACGCTGGCTGCCGCCGCTGGGACGCGACCATGGAACTCGAGGCCGACTGGCTGGCCGGCGAGCTTCTCGTACCGCGGCGAGCAGCGCTCGAAGTGGTAAGGCAGCAGACTGACGCAGAAGCTGCCGCGCAACGGTTCGGCGTCAGCCGAGCGTTGATGGAGTGGCGTCTCAACCACAGTGGTGCGAGGAAGCAGGCTGCCCGGGAGCGTTCGGCCTACGAGCGGAACATGCCGAGTATCCTGCGAGGGCATACGCGCTGATCCTGCAAGGTCAGGGGAGGCGCCAGACGCGCGTTCGTTCAGTCAGTGGACGCCAGGCACCGGGTGGCCGTGGTTTCTCCCGAAGAGCGTGCAACGCCCACCGTTGGCCTCGTCTGCGGTTGTCCTGGTACCCTAAGCGAGAGCATGTCGAACAACCCACACGGTCCCGCGGCCACGTCCGGATCGGGCTGCCATTCTCATCAGCATGAAGCCGCGCACGACGGCAAGCGAGGGCCGGATGCCGCCCGAGGTCCGGCATCGCTAGGCAACTACACCTGCCCGATGCATCCAGAGGTTCGGCAGGTAGGGCCAGGCCTCTGCCCGATCTGCGGCATGGCCTTGGAGCCGCTGGACGCCACCGTCGGCGAGGACGATTCCGAGTTCCGGGACATGCGTCGACGCTTCGTCTGGAGCATGGTCTTCACGTTGCCGATCCTGCTCCTCGCGATGGGCGACATGGTCTTGCCCGGCGCGCCCGTGCACAGTTCCCTCGGAGCGTCTGCGCGCTGGCTCGAACTCGCGTTCGCGACTCCCGTCGTTCTCTGGTCCGCTTGGCCCCTGTTGCTGCGGGGCTGGCAATCGGTCGCTCGCCGGAAGCTCAACATGTTCACGCTCATCGGCTTGGGCGTGTCCGTCGCATACGTCTACAGCGTGCTCGCCGTCGTCGCTCCGGCCTCGTTTCCCGATGGGTTCCGAGGCGAGCACGGTGTTGCAGTCTACTTCGAAGCGGCGGCGGTCATCGTGACCCTCGTGCTGCTCGGACAGGTCTTGGAACTGCGCGCGCGCAGCAGCACGGGGGCGGCGATCCGGGCCCTTCTCGACCTGTCACCGAAGACGACTCATCGCATCGGGGCGGATGGCGACGAAGAGGAGATCGTGCTCGACGCGGTGCAGGTCGGTGACCGTCTTCGAGTGCGTCCGGGCGAAGCGATTCCCGTCGACGGCAGAGTCGTCGAAGGCAAGAGTTCCGTGGACGAGTCGATGGTGACCGGCGAACCCGTTCCGGTCGAGAAGGCTGCGAACGACGCGGTCGTTGGCGGCACTGTCAACTCGACGGGGAGTCTGACCATCGTCGCCGAGAAGATCGGCAGCGAGACACTGCTCGCCCGAATCGTCCAGATGGTTGCGGATGCCCAGCGCAGCCGAGCCCCGATCCAGCGCCTGGCCGACCAGGTTGCGGCATGGTTCGTGCCGGCCGTCATCGCCAGCGCGGCACTCTCGTTCGCCATCTGGAGCGTTTGGGGACCGGAGCCTCGCCTCGCCTACGGCCTACTCAATGCGGTCGCGGTGCTGATCATCGCCTGTCCGTGCGCACTGGGGCTGGCGACGCCGATGTCGATCATGGTGGCGACGGGCCGAGGAGCGCGGCTCGGTGTGCTGTTCCGGGATGCGCAGGCGATCGAGAGCCTGCGCGACGTGGATACGCTCGTCGTCGACAAGACCGGCACGCTGACGCTCGGACAACCGAGGCTGACGCATGTTGCTCCTCGGAACGCGGCCGACGAGACGTCTGTCTTGAGGTTGGCCGCGAGCCTGGAGTCGCGAAGCGAGCATCCACTCGCTCGCTCGATCGTGGCCGGCGCGGAAGAACGCGGCGTGTCTGCGGGCGACGTTCAGGATTTCGACTCCGTGACCGGCATGGGTGTTACGGGCCGGGTTGATGCGAAGACCGTAGCTCTTGGCAACCTGGCGTTGATGCAGCGTGCGGGCGTAACCGTCTCCGAGTCGGATGAGGCTCGAGCGAGGCAGCTGCGGCAGTCTGGCGCTACCGTGATGTTCGTCGCGGCCGGCGGGCAGCTCATCGGCCTACTCGCCGTATCGGACCCCATCAAGGAATCCACTCCGCAGGCCATCCAGGAGTTGCACGGCATGGGGTTGCGAATCGTCATGCTCACCGGCGACAACCGCGAAACCGCCGAGGCCGTTGGTAGGGGATTGGGCATCGACGAGGTCTTCGCCGACGCCATGCCGGACCAGAAGCTTGCGACGATCGATCGGCTGCAGGGCGAAGGCTCCCGCATTGCGATGGCAGGGGACGGCATCAACGACTCGCCCGCCCTCGCGAAGGCCGATGTTGGCATCGCGATGGGAACGGGCACCGACGTCGCCATGGAGAGTGCGGCGGTCACTCTCGTCAAGGGTGACCTCCGCGGGATCGTTCGAGCCCGTCAGCTGAGCGGCGCCACGATGAGGAACATCAAGCAGAACCTCTTCTTCGCGTTTGGCTACAACGCCGCCGGCATTCCGCTAGCCGCGGGCCTGCTCTACCCGCTGAACGGATGGCTGCTGAGTCCCATGGTGGCAGCAGCGGCGATGAGCCTGAGCTCCGTCTCGGTGATCGCCAACGCGCTGAGGCTGCGGGGCTCCGGCAACACGTAGCCGCGTGTTGCCTGCCTCGGCGGGCGGGACCAGCCAGGACCTGACGACCAGCCCTCCAGATCCTGTTGGGCAACATCGGGCGGCATCTTGATCCGATGGCGCCAGAGGGGATGAAGCCAAGGGCTACCTGGCGGCAGTTGGAGTTCCGATCACGAAGGAGGCGGTGTCGAAGCAGAATGCCCCACAAGTCCGCATTCCCTTCCGTCGGGTGGCAGCGCCACCGGTAGTGCCAGCATGTCTGCCTGGGTACGCAAGTTGCCACGCAGCCGATCGTCCGCGACTGGCCTACACGCGCCGGCGCCCACACGCAAACCAGGAGCCATGCTGCACCACCCCGCCGTTCCCTGGCATTCCCGTTCATGCTGTCAGCATGAGACGTTGCGCCAACGGGGTGCCGTGTAACTGCATGCCCCTGTCCCGCTCAATCCTGGCTTGGCTCTGCGGGGTCCTGATGCTGATCTCAGGAATGCCGCTTGGGGCACAGGTCGCTTGCGAACACGACGCGCCCGCTGTCCATGGAGGCGTGGTGGCGGGGTGTTGTGACGTGCGATGCTGTTGCTGCCAGCGGTCCGGGGACCAGAAGACTTGTCACTGCGACAAGGGCGAGCACCCTGCCCCTCAGCCGGCCGCCCCGGCGCCGCACCAGGAACAGGCGACTGAGCCGAAGTCGACATGGCGACCGCTGCCGCCTGCAACCCTGCCGGCCTGCGAGCCACAGATCCTGGAGGATGCGGGGCTCCCTATCGGGCTGCTGCCGCAGCTCTCGCGACAGAAGGCGCTGTCGGTCTGGCTCTGCTAGGAGCGTGTCCAAGTAGGGTCGAGCCGGCGCGCTGACGAGTCGCCCAGGGC
>CALJUJ010000002.1 GCA_937975525.1 uncultured bacterium | reverse complement strand
GCGGCTTCGACGATCGCAGCGCGATCCTCGACGCCCTCGGTGCGCACATCGTCCCACACCGCGGCGGCGGTGGCGTCCGCGAGCAGCGCCTGTGCCCGCGCCTCGAACTGCGGCAGCGACTGCACGAAGTGCCAATCGCGGTCACCGGCGCCAGCCGGCAGGTCGTCGGCCAGGGCGTGGTCCAGCAGCGCGTTCGTGAAATGCACGACGACGGTGGCCGCAGCCGAGGCAGGCTCCATTTTCCAGTCCGAGCTCCACTGTAGCCCGCGAGCAGCCGCCGCCGCCCCCCTGCTGTCGGCGCACAACTCGGCGAGCAGACCCGCACGAACGCCCTCCCACGGCTCGAAGGCGACATCGAGCTGAATCTCGGCGGACGCCTCCGTGTGCAGCCCGTCGCCGCTCGCCATCGCCGCCTCCAGGCGCGAAGCGATGCGGCGAAAGCGGTTCGGCGCCGACACATCCGCATTGTACGTCGACGGAAAGCGCGACGACGGAACGATCTGGTTGTTCGCCGTGGCCAGCCAACCGCGCGCCGGCCGCGTCGAGGCCGGCAGATCCTCCTTCGCGTAGAACCCGCGCCAGTCGTACCGGCTGAGCCAACCCGGCAAGGGAAAGGAACCGCTGAATCCGTCGCGAACCGGCACCACGCACGGGCTGCGATAGGCGATCGCCCCGGCGGCGTCGGCGAGAACCCAGCTCGAGCAGCCGAGATCGAGCGCGCTCAGCCCGCGAGTCAGCTCGTCCAGGTTGCCGCTGCGGTTCATCCGGGCGGCGCCGTCGAGATCCTTCCCCTGAAGCAGCGGCGTGCGGCGCAGGGCGGTGAGCGGAATCCGCCCGCGCACGAGCGTATCGATGTCGTTCAACAACGGTCCGTCCGCCGTGAAGCGGGCGCTGCGTTCGACCGTGTCGCCGCCCTTGACGACGAACGTCTCGCGGCGCACCTCGAACGGCACGAATCGACCGTCGACCTCGTAGCCTTCGACCCATGCCCCGTCGCGCTGCTCGCGACGCGGCACATGGACGACGAGGTCCTGGCGATCGACGTGGTTGGTGGTGGCACCCCAGGCGACGCGGCCGTTGTGGCCGAAGACGATGCGGCCCAGGCCGGGCAGCGTGAAGCCGGCGACACGGTGCTCCGGGGTTTGGATCTCGATGCCCCACACCAGGGGCGGGTTCATGTGCGGAAGATGCGGATCGCTCGACAGGATCGGCTTGCCCGACGCCGTGCGCGCCCCGGCGACCACCCAGTTGTTGCTGGCCGACCAGCCGTCGACGAGCAGATCGCCGAGGCCCGCAGGCGCAGCGGCCACGCGCTCGCCGGCATCGTCGGGGCAGAGCTCGGCGAGGCGCTCCCGCATCTCCGGCACGACGGCCGGCGCGGGAGCAAAGGTCTCGGCGCGCAGATCCGGCGGCGGCAGCGCGAAGGCCTGCGCCTCGAGATCCGTGGGCCAGACCCGCTCCATGGCGTCGATCCCGGAACGGCAGGCGAGCACGAGCCGGCGGACCTCGCGATCGGCGTTGCCGCTGAGGCCGTGCATGAGCATCGCGTAGATGGCGAGCGAATCCTGCGGCGTCCACGGACGCACCGTCGACACGCCGAGCAGCCGATGCTCGAGCGCGAGGTGCTGCTCGTCGATCCAGGCGTTGATGCCGGCGACGAAGGCATCGAGGACGGAACGCTCCACCGGCGGTGTCGCCGCGAGCAACGCGTCGGCACGCTCGCGAAAGCCGAGGAAGCGGTTGAGAACGTCCGTCTCGAGGCTGGTGCGTTCGCCGAACGGACGATCACCGAGCAGCGCCGCAAGCTCGCCGCGAGCGATGTGCCGGAAGAGGTCGAGCTGCGCCATGCGATCGCGCGCCATCAGGTATCCCTGGGCGACGGCGGCGTCGCGTTCGTCGGCCGCACGGATCCGAAAGATGCCGTCTTCGCGCTGGGCGATCTCGACGGGCGCGCGCAATCCCGGGACGACGATCTCGTCGCCATCCACGAAGGTCGGCGCGTCGGGCACGAGCACGTAGCCGATCAGTCGCGCCGGGCCGCAGCCGGCCAGCAACGACGCGAGCAACACCAGCGTCGGACGCCATCCCCCCATGCAATCTCCTTCAGGCGAGCCGAGTCGCCAGCTTGTCCGCGAGGTAGCGCGAGACGGTGATGATCGGCGTCATCGTATGGCTCGACGACGTCGTCGGGAACCCGGACGAATCGAAGACGTAGACGTCCTTGGTGCCGTACACCTGGCCGTCGGGATCGGCGCCGCCGTCGCTTGCGGAAGGAGCGAAGCGGACGCTGCCCTGCTGGTGCGCGCTGATGAGCGGCGCCGTCGCCGGGCGGAAGTCGATCGCGTCGACGGCGGCGAGGTCGGCCGAGCGGCGGATGCGCAGCGGCGGAACGATCGGCACGAACACCTCGCGGGCGCCGGCGGCGAAGTAGGCCTCGCTCCCCGCCCGGATCGCGCGGCGCAAGCGGGCGGCGAGCTCTTCGGTGAGTCGGTAGTGAATGCGCAGCCGGCCATTCGACTCGACCTCGAGGTGCCCGACGGGCTCGTCGGGCATCAGCAGCAGCGACGAGGCCGTGAAGGGATACGCCTGCATGAGCTCCGTCGCACGTTCGCCGTAGACGGGCAGATTGCCGGCGACGACGCCGGGCGTGCCGGAGATCGACTCGATGCGAAACCCCCACCAGCCGTGCTCCGCGTGGTCGAGGTCCTCGAACTCGGTGACCGCGTAGGCTTGGGGGATACCGCGAAAGCTGCGCACCTCTTCCTCGAACAGGGCGGTGAGCGGCAGCTGCGGCTGCAGCGACAGGTGACGGCCGACGTGCTCGTTGCCGATCCCCGACCGCAGCAGGATCTGCGCCGAGCCGATGGCATTGGCGGCGAGAATCACGACGTCGGCGTCGACGGTGAGCTCTTCGCGCTCGTGGTATCCCTTGGCGTCGAGGGCGCGCACACGCAGCCGCTTGCGGCCGGCGGTCGCCTGCTCGATGCGCTCGAGCCGCGCGCGCACGACGAAGCGCGCGCCGGCGGCGGCCGCTTCGGGGATGGCGACGAAGCGTGCGTTGCGCTTGGCGTTGAAGGGGCAGCCGATCAAGCACACGCCGGTGCCGACGCAGCCCGAGCGGTTGTGGAGCATGACCTCGCCGCGCCAGCCGAGCGCCTCGGTGCCCGCACGCAACAAGCGGTTGTTGCGGTTCAACTGTGCTTCGAGCGGCCGGTTGGCGGACAGGTCGGCGAGCGCGAGCGCACGGTAGGGTTCCATCGCCTGCGGCGAGAGCTCGGTCAGGCCGTAGCGCTTCTGCCAATGGCGGAGGACACCGTCGTGGAGGGGCACGACGTCGGAGGCGTTGATCACCGAGCCGCCGCCGAGCGCGCGCCCCTGCATGACCGTGATCGACATGTCCGCGGTCGCCCGGCCGCCGCGGTCCATGTAGAGCTGGTCGTACATCTCGCCCTCGCGCTGGGTCAGCTGCGGACCGGTGAAGTCGCCGCCTTCCTCGAGCACGAGAACGTCGATGCCGGCACGCGCCAGGGTGCGGGCGGCGGTGGCGCCGCCGGGGCCGGAGCCGACGATGCAGACTTGCGCCGACAGGCGTTCGGGCACGGGGCCGCGCGCGAGGTCGATCAGGTCGAGGGCCATCGCTCAGCCGCCCTTCGCGACGACGGGGAGCGGGCCGTCGTAACCGATGCGCGCCCAGGCCGCGGGCCGGTCGTAGTAGGTGATCGCGAGGAAGCGTCGAAAGGCGACGGACACCTGCCGGCGCAGCAGGCTGTCCGAGGCCGCCCACGCCTCGAAGTGGGCGACGCGCTCTTCACGGGTCAGGTGGCTGAAGGTGGAAAGGCGTCGCTCGAAGAGCACGGGGCCGAGATCGAGCAGGAAGAGCGCGCGGCGCAGGTCGCGGCGATTCCACTCCGGCTCGTCGACGGGAAAC
>CALJUJ010000001.1 GCA_937975525.1 uncultured bacterium | reverse complement strand
GCTCTCGACGATCGAAAACACCATCCCGGCGATGAGCGGAAGGTCGGTGACGCGATTGCGGGCGGCGATGTCGAGTAGCGAGTCGACGTCGAACTTCTCCACGAGGACGGCGGTTTGTCCCGTGAGGATGCGGCACAGGAGGTGCGAGACGAAGACAGGCGTGTGCGTGAGCGGGCTCAGGCAGATGCCGACACCGTCCGCTTGGTCCGCGCGTGCGCTGCTGCAGGCGAGGGCGGACCACAAAAGGTTGGCATGGCTGAGCATGACGCCTTTCGCGGTCCCGGTGGTCCCGGAGGTGTAGGCGAGCACGGCGAGGTCCGCGGGCCGCGGCGGGCGGGGCGCGTGTGCGACGATCGCGTTGCCGCGGCGCAAGGCGGTCGGTGCGAGCGGTTGCGCGGTGGACGAGGCGACCCCGGCGGGCAGGCCCAGCTCGGCGGCGACGGCGCGAGCGAGCTCGGCGCGGTCGGTGTCCGCGACGACGATGCGACAGCGAGCATGATCGGCAACGGTGGAGGCCTCGGCGGTCGTGGATCGTGGCCCGATCGGCACGGCGACGGCGGAAAGACTCCAGACGCCGAACTGCCAGGCAACGAGTGCCGGGGTGTTGCCGGCGATGATGGCGACGTGGTCACCGGCGCCGATGCCGCGGCGCTGCATCCAGGCGGCGGCCGCCTCGGCCGCGGTGGCGAGGTCGGCAAACGTCAGGTGAAGATCGCCGTAGCGCAATCCGCCGCAGTCGCGGCGCCGCAGGCGCTGCAGGTGCAGAAGCTCGGGGGAGGAAGGGAGCAGAAGGCGCATGAATCCAGGGAGATCGTCGCAGTGAACAGTTGTTCATGGCGGATACCAGCGGCCTGCGCGCGCTGTCAACGCGAACGACGCCACGGCCGGCCTCCGGACTCGAGACGACCACCCCTCGAACCGACGGCTACGCAGTAGTGGGCGCGGCGCGGAGCCCGAGAGTGTGCTCGGTCTCGGTCCGAGCACATGCGATCGACCACCGCGGCGACGATCTCGCTCGGATCGCGCCGGGACACTTCCGCCGTTGACACTCGCTCGTCATCCGGCGCATCTTCCCGCATCCTCCGAATGCTTGTCCTGGCGGACGGCGCCGACCGTCGAGGTATCGAAGGGAGTCTCGATGCGCGTTCTTCTCGTCAATCCACCCACACCGTTGGAAGAGCGGCCGAGCCCGCCGCTCGGTCTCGCCTTCGTCGCGGCTGCCCTCGAGGAGGCCGGGGTCGAGGTGCGAATCATCGACAAGGTGACCCACCGGCTCGACCGCGAGCGACTCGCCGAGCAGTTGAGCGACTTCGCACCCGACATCGTCGGCACGACGGCGGTGACGATGACGTTCCACGGGGCGGTGCAGGTGCTCCGTGACGTCAAGGCGGTTGCTCCGGACGTGCTCACGATGATGGGTGGCCCCCACGTCACCTTCACGCCGAAGGAAACCCTGGCGCAGCTTCCCGAGCTCGATCTCGTCGTCATGGGCGAGGGCGACCGCACCGTGGTCGAGATCGCGCACCAGGCGCAGAACGGACGCGACTGGGGTCGCATTCGCGGGCTCGCGTTTCGCGACGTGTTCGGCCAGACGGTGATCACGCCGGGGCGCGACAACGTCGACGTGAACGACCTGCCGCAGCCGGCTCGCCACCTGTTGCCGCTCGGTCGCTACCGCGCGCTCAAGATGCCGATCAGCATCACCACGGCGCGCGGTTGTCCGTTCCCGTGCATCTTCTGCTCGGCGCGCGACATGGCCGGGGCCAAGATCCGCAACCGCAGCGCCGCGATCGTCGTCGACGAGCTCGAGGATCTCGCCGGCTTGGGTTTCCACCAGATCAACATCGCTGACGACCTGTTCACCGGACGCAAGCGTCATTGCCTGGCGGTTTGCGACGAGATCATCGCACGCGGCCTGCAGATCACCTGGTCGTGCTACTCGCGCGTCGATACCATCTCGCCCGAGCTGCTCGCCCGCATGAAGGAGGCGGGCTGCAAGACGATGGCCTTCGGCATCGAATCGGCCAACGCGGAGATCCTCAAGGCCGTGCGCAAGGGCATCACCATCCCGAAGACGCTCGAAGCGATCGAGATGTGCGTCGCCGCCGGCATCGACCCACACTGTTCCTTCATTCTCGGCCTGCCGGGCGAAACCCCCGACACGATCGAGGAGACTCTTGCCTTCTGCCGAAAGATCCAGGGCATGGGCGCGTCGTACGGGATTCACCTATTGGCGCCGTTCCCCGGGACCGCCATCCGCGAGCGCCAGGCGGAGTTCGACGTGACGTTTCTCACCGACGACTGGTCGCAGTACCACGCCAATCGCGCCATCGTCGAAACGCCGTCCGTGAAGGCGGCGCAGCTGAACGCGGTCGTCGACGACTGGAGCCGCCAGTTCGAACAGGTGCTTGCCGACGCGCGTGCCGCGGGCGAGGACGACGTGCTGCGCGAGCATGCCGAGAGCCTGACGAATCTGGAGCGCGTTTTGTTCTACCACGCCGTGATGATGAGCGAGGGACTCGAGCGAAAGGGCCACTGGCCGCGGTCGGAGGCCGCGGACGACGACGACGCCACGCTGGTCCACCTGGCGGCCCGCATCGCTGCCGACGGCGAGCAGACCCCCGAGCAGGCGCTGTCCATTCTGCGTCACGCCGCGTCGGTCAAGCACATCATCCGCAAAGACGACGATTGCCACGTGCGCTGGGTGTGGAACGACCGCCTCGAAGGGGTGGCACGCCCGGGTCCGACGTCGTCGCGCATGTGGCAGGCGAAGGCGGCTTGAAGCGGCGCTCGACGCATCGTTTCGGATCGGGCTCGCCGTCGGCGTGCAGGCGGGCCGGGTGACGGCGGCCATGCTCTACCTCCACGAGACGATCGACATCCTCGGTAGCGGGCAGGATGGCTACATGCGCTCGGTGCACGAGCGCGCCGCGCATTCGGCCGAGGCCGGGATCTCGCGCCTGGTCGGTTGCTGGCGGGTCGTCGGCAGCACCGGTCGCTGGCCTCAGGTCGTCAATCTCTGGGAGATGGACGGCTGGTCGCACTGGGCGGAAGCGCTCGAGCGACAATTCGTGCCGGCGCGGAAGGATGCCAGTCTGGCTCCGTGGTGGACGCGAACGGCGGAGTTCCGTAGTGGCGGCTTCGATCGGATTCTCGTCCCGGCGAGCGATTGCCCGACGCAGGCCGAGCTACTCGCCAGCCGGCGCAAGGCCTGGGTGTTCGAGCAGACGATCACCCGGGTCGACACGGACGCGTCCCTCTTCGTCGACGAGGCGATCGGGGCCCTGCGACCACTCGTCGGGCGGCGGGGAATCGAGCTCGTCGGCGCGTATGTGGCGCCGATGACGCCCGGGGAAGTGGTTTGGATCTGGTCGGCGCCCACGTTTTCGGTGCTGTGCGCTTGGTACGAGGAGCGCGATCGGGAGGTCGGCTGGCGGCGTTGGCTGGACGGGCGCGGCCGCCGCTTCGGTGCCGGGACCTCGCACTGGCTGGTGCCCGCCGAGGACTCGCCCTGGCATCCCGGCCACGACTAGCCGAGTACGGGGGCGCATACGACGAAGGCCGGAGCCTGGGTCAGGCATCCGGCCTTCGCGATTTGGGCCAGTTTGGTGGAGGGCGACCACCGGCCCGTTGCGAACGGACGAAGGAGGGGGGCGCCGGGCGGGGGGCCGCCCGGCGCGACAGTCGCGGAGGGGGGGCCGCGTGCTGCTGGCCTGCTTCGACGCCGGTGGTCGCGACAGATTCAACACGGAATCCAGTTTTTCGACCCCGGCGTTGACATCCCTGGGACCCGACGATACACGCTCCTCAGCAACCCGCTCTACGTACTTCGGCGATCACCTTTTAAGACCGGTCCAGCGAGGCCGGAAAGGGATGATGATGACCACGACCACGTCGATCCGACGGATGCCGCGCCACCGCGACGGCTGCTTCGTCCTCCCCGAGACAATGACATGAGCGCCCGCGAACGCGTCGTTCTCGACGCCGATGCGGTCGACCGAGCGCTGACCCGTATGGCCCACGAGATCCTCGAAGGCAATGCCGGCGGCGGCAGCCTGGCGCTGATCGGAATTCGCTCGCGCGGCGTGCCATTGGCGCGGCGCCTGGTGGCCAAGATCGAGGAGATCGAAGGAACCCGGGTCCCGTTCGGCATCATCGACATCACCCTGTACCGCGACGACCTCGACACGAGCCCGGCGCAGCCCGAGGTGCGCGGCACGGAAATCCCCTTTGCCGTCGACGACACGACCATCGTCATCGTCGACGACGTGCTCTACACGGGTCGCACGGTTCGCGCGGCGCTCGACGCGCTGGTCGATTTCGGGCGGCCGCGACGAGTCCGCCTGGCGGTGCTCGTCGACCGCGGTCACCGCGAGACGAGCACCGCCCGGCGGACTCGAGATCGGAAGAGCACACGTCTGAACTCCAGTC